>JBBRBS010000072.1:0-10937 GCA_038205615.1 Burkholderiales bacterium
CAAGCGCGGTTGCAAATACTGGTGTGCTGCTGAGAAAACTCGACAAGGTGAACGCCGCCGTCGGCTGCATATTGATGCAGATCATTTTGATATTCACCGTCTGGCAAATGCGGGCCAGCTTGTCCAGCCAGCCGTAATACAGCTGATCAATGACAGGCAGCCCGTTCAAGTCATAATACAAGCGCGCTCCCCGTCCTTGCTGCAGCTGTTCCACGATGTCCTGCATCAATTGCCCCGCATCCTGAATGTCCAGGCTACGCAGCGGCTCCAGCAAAAAACTGCCCCGGCCTATGCAGGTCAGGTGTATGCCTGAAATAGCCATCAGCTGGATTTGTTACTGACTTGGATGCCCATGCGCGAAAAGGCTTCCTTTAACCCGTCGGACAGGCTGGCGCGGGTTGTCACGCCGTTCAGGTCGATATTCAGGCTGACCAGCGCGCGCGCTCTTTCAGGATGGATGCCGGTGATAATCGCATCGGACCCCATTAGTTGCACGGCCCGCACCATCTGGATCAGGTGGTGCGACACCTGGGAGTCGATATTCTTGACGCCCGTCAAATCCATTACGACCGCTTTGGCATGATCCTTGGCGATGCGGTTAAGCAGGGCATCCATGACCAGCATCGTTCGGCTCGAATCCAGCGTGCCGATGATGGGGAGCGTCAGCACGCCATCCCAGATTTCGGTGATCGGCGTGGAGGTCTCGCGCAATTCCGCCTCCTGAGCCTTCAGCGTTTTCTCGCGTTCGCTAAGATAGGTGCGGAATATCGCCATAATCAGTTCATCAAATACCTGTGCGAAATACAGCAGCACAGAACGCGATTGGGTAAGGGCAATGCCGCTGTCAAGTTCAAGCGCCGAGATCAGGCTGTGCTGCAACTGCTGCGCATAACGCACCACGTCTTCAACATTGCCGCCGCGCATCAACATGCGTTGCGAAAGCCCTGAAAAGAAAATCTCCAGCGCATGAAATTGCGGTGAGGTGCGTTTGTGAGGGTCTTTGCAGCTTAACAAGCCGGCTATCAGATTGACGAATTCGGCGCTCAAGTCAGCGACTTCATCCTCATCCATCAATTTCTTATCCGCGCAGAAAAATTCCCGCCCGGTTTCTTCCAGTTGCCCGGAGATATGGCCGATCTTCATGCCGAATAACGCCGCCATTTTCTCGCCAGCTTCTTTTTTCTGCATCGTTTACTCCCCTGTATTTATCATCCTATTGCACAAACACAAATCGACTGATCGTCCGAAATTCGCCCCATGATGTTACCCAGCGTATACGCAATCAATTGCGGATGCTGATTGAACAGGCCGGTAAAGTTGGCCTCGTCCCAATTTCTGCGTATGCCGTCGCTGGCGGTGAGGATGACCGATTTTTTGCCGAAATCAGTCTGTAGCACACTCGCCGAACGATGCTCGCGTCCCAGTATGCCGGGCGCAAAAGCGATATGCTGAAACTGCTTCTGATCATATATATGCGCATTCATGTCGCCGACCCCTGACAGGCGCAGATTGTAGGCAGCCAGGTCGATCTCGCCGGTAATCGCGACCGCGCCGCGCGTATTGTTGAGTTGCCGATCCACCATGGTCATGATGGCTTCTGGCGAGTCATTCTCAGTCAGAAGTCCGGCCAGATCGGCAGTCGCCGCCTGCGCCTCTTCGCCGTGTCCCAATCCGTCCAGATGCAGCCAGCGCAACGTCTTTCCGGAGCGATGCAGGTAGATTCTGTCGCCGTTGTAGTGGTCGTCAGACAAGGAGCGCGAGTAGAGTCCGAATTTGAAACCAGACTGCGCTTCCCGGCTTTCAGCATCCAGATAAAAGCGCGCAAGTATCGCCGTGCCGCTCCATTTTCTGGGCTGTCCGGGTTGAAGTTGTTGCGTGTAGATGTAAGACTCATCGCTCAGGCGGCGAATCGCACCCAGTCCTTTGCCCAGCGTGCTGGAGGTTGAGTAGCCATCCTCTTCGGCTGAAGCCAGATTCGAGATGCCCGGGCCGTAGTCCAGCGAGAGCAGGTCCAGCACGCGTCCGGGTTGTTTCCACAATTGCACCATGCCACGCCCGGCTGCATGCTTCACGTTATTGCTGACCAACTCGGACGCCACCAGCAGCATGTTTTCCCGCTTCAGCTGGCTCACGCCCAGGCGCTGGGTGATGGCAACCAGTTTAGAGCGAAGCAGAATCAGCGAGCTTTCGCTGTGTGTCGCATTGTTAAACAGCAGCTTGCAATCGACGGCACTGTCGAATACGTCAGACACTGGGCTCTTTCATTGCGCATTTCAACCCGCAAAGCAGCGCATCGTTTTTGCTGCACCCGTCGACCACCGCCCGGCCACGGCCACGGTGCTTGGCATCGTACAGCGCAGCATCGGCCTGATGGATAAAGTTTTCCAGCGTCATGTCATCGTGGGTACGCTGATCAATGGTCGCGATGCCGACGCTGACGCGGCCATCCATTTGTTGTATCACCTGCCTTGCCTTATGACAGGCCGTGACATGGTCGGCGTGGATCATCATCGCAAATTCATCCCCGCCAAAACGAAATGCGCAATCCACATCTTCCCGAATCACGCTGCGCAGAATCTGTGCCATTTTGATCAGATAGCTGTCGCCGTACTGATGTCCGTGCTGGTCATTGATGTTTTTGAAAAAATCCAGATCCAGCATCACCAGCGAGAGCGGAGAAATTTTCTGCCGCATCGTGTGGCGGAAGGCCAGATCCAGCTTTTCGTCAAAGGAGCGCCGGTTGAGCAGGCCGGTCAGCGCATCTGTTTCAGCCTGACGCACTGAAACCTGCAATTCCGCCTGACGGATCAGCAACTTCACCTCCAGCTCCGCCAATTCCCGCTCGGTGCGCACACGGGTCTCATGCAGATGGCGCGCCATCGCTTCGTTGCGTTGAATCAGGATTTCCGGGGTGGTAGATTCCGTGGATTTGCGCAGGTATTCACGCAGCGGGTCGATTATGGATTGTTCTGCGGAGTCCAGTCGAAGGAATGAGAACTCATTTTCATTCCAATGGACGCGCAAGTGCTGATTTTGCAGTTGCAGGCTGACCGGGAAAGGTTGTCCGCTGCATGCGCCGGCTGAGCGCAGACGCCCAATCAGCTCCAGACTGGCAAGCGAGGCGAGGAAGACATTCCCCTTGAGGCGTTCCACGCTGACCATTAGAAAACAGACGAAACTTTGCAAGTCGGGTTCGATTGCCAAATTAAATCTCAGTAGTTCGAGTGATTCCACAGCACCCCGCAATGTTGATTTTATTAAGCTTTTTTTATCTAAAACGTTAAAAACATCATGCTGCGTACAGTAACCCCAGACAAGGAATCTGCTGTGGCTTGTCTTTATACAGTTTGCCCTGAGTTTTGCAAGGGCAATTTTATATGCGTAATTTATACCCGTTATTGCATGAAATTTTAATTATATTAAACAGGCGCTTGGCGATTCTCTGCAATGATGGATCTGATTGGTTGCGGGCAATACGCCGCGTGCTGTTCAGGCGTGCTGCGCAGTTTTCTTAAAAATTTAAAGACGGTATAAGCTGCGCGAGTGAAGGTAGAATAAGACATGGCAAAGACAAAAACGATTTATTCCTGCACTGAGTGTGGCGGGCAGACCGCGAAGTGGCAGGGGCAGTGCCCGCATTGCATGGAGTGGAATACGCTGGTCGAATCGGTGGCTGAAACAGTCAGCAAGAGCGTCAACCGTTTCAGTGCACTTGCGACTGTCGGCCGGGTTCAGTTGTTATCCGATGTGGCGGCCGAAGAAATGCCGCGCATCCCGACCGGCATTGAGGAATTCGACCGCGTGCTCGGGGGCGGTCTGGTGTCTGGCGCCGTGGTGCTGATCGGCGGGGATCCGGGGATTGGTAAATCAACGTTGCTGCTGCAAGTGCTGGCACACCTGTCCGGTCAGCTTAATACGCTCTACGTCAGCGGCGAAGAATCCGCCCAGCAGATTGCGCTGCGCGCCAAACGGCTGTCGCTGGATGCACGCAGCCTGCGGCTGTTGCCGGAAATCCAGCTCGAGAAGATTCAGGCGACCATCGCGTCGGATAAACCCGATGTGGTTGTCATCGATTCGATCCAGACGGTGTATTCCGAGCAGCTCACTTCAGCGCCGGGTTCGGTGGCGCAGGTCAGGGAGTGTGCAGCCCAGCTGACGCGCATCGCCAAGAGTCAGAACATCACGATCATCCTGGTCGGCCACGTCACCAAGGAAGGCGCGCTGGCAGGTCCACGCGTGCTGGAACACATCGTGGACACCGTGCTGTACTTCGAAGGCGATACCCATTCCAGTTTCCGCCTGATCCGCGCGTTCAAAAACCGCTTCGGCGCGGTGAACGAGCTGGGCGTGTTTGCAATGACCGAAAAAGGCTTAAGAGAGGTGAGCAATCCTTCCGCGATGTTCCTCTCGCAGCACGGATCGCAGGTCGCAGGTTCCTGTGTGATGGTGACGCAGGAAGGCACGCGCCCGCTGCTGGTTGAGATTCAGGCGCTGCTCGACGAGGCGCATAGCCCGAATGTGAAACGTCTGTCGCTGGGGCTGGAGCAGAACCGGCTGGCGATGTTGCTCGCGGTGTTGCACCGTCATGCGGGTATCGCCTGTTTCGATCAGGACGTGTTCATCAATGCGGTGGGCGGCGTGAAAATCACCGAGCCGGGAGCCGATCTTGCGGTGATCCTGGCGATGGTGTCCAGTCTGCGCAACAAGCCGCTGCCGGAAAAACTGGTGGTGTTCGGCGAGGTTGGACTGGCGGGCGAAGTGCGCCCGGTGCAGCGCGGTCAGGAGCGCCTGCGCGAAGCAGCCAAGCTGGGCTTTACCTCGGCGATCATCCCGCGTGCCAACGCGCCCAAACATCCGATTCCCGGCATGGAGATCATCGCGGTGGAGCGGGTCGAAGAGGCCGTCGAGCGGATGCGCTGATCCTGCGTTCTTTTGTTTTCAGGATGTGGAGGCGCGTGAAGTGTCGTTGTGCACTTCGCCTTCTCGCGTTAGAGTGCGGCATAAGATAAGAATCAGGCAATAGGAGAGTTGTAATGTTGTTAACCATACTGGCTGCGCTGGTCGTATTCATTCTGCTCGCGTTCTTTCGTGCTACGGTCGTCAGTTGGGTATTGGCGATCATGGTGATTGTGCCTGTCGTGGCGATTCAGGCGCGGCTTTCGGAAACGATTTTGCAGCTGGTTTATTTTCTGCTGTTTGCCTTCATCGTGTTATTTGGTGTTCCATTGCTGCGCCGCACGGTTGTAACGGCAGCTGTTCTCAAGCTGTTCCGTAAAATCCTGCCGCCGATTTCCGCCACCGAACAGGAGGCGATTGATGCCGGTACGGTGTGGTGGGACGGCGACCTGTTCAGCGGGCATCCCGATTGGGACAAGCTGTTAGCTTTCCCTGCATGCGGCTTGAGTGTGGTGGAACAGCTGTTTCTGGATACGAAAGTCGAGAAACTCTGTGCGATGCTCGATGACTGGGACATCACGCACAATCGTGCCGATTTGCCGCCTGAAGTCTGGAAATATATCAAAGACGAAGGTTTTTTCGGGATGATCATCCCGAAAGAATACGGCGGGCTTGCGTTTTCAGCACAGGCGCATTCTGCCGTGATTGCCAAAATCGCCTCACGCAGTGGTACGGCTGCGGTGACGGTGATGGTGCCCAATTCGCTGGGACCTGCCGAGTTGTTGCTGCACTACGGTACGGATGAACAAAAGGGAAAATACCTGCGTCGCCTGGCTGGCGGTCAGGAAGTGCCGTGCTTCGCGCTGACAGGCCCCGTCGCAGGCTCGGATGCCGGTGCGATTCCCGATTACGGCGTGGTGTGCAAGGGTGAGTTCTCCGGGAAAAAGAACGTGCTGGGCATCAAGCTTAACTGGGAGAAACGTTATATCACGCTGGCGCCAGCGGCCACGCTGCTGGGGCTTGCGTTCAAACTTTACGATCCGGATCATCTGTTAGGACGGGAGGTGAATCGCGGCATTACGCTCGCGCTGATCCCGACTGACACACCCGGCGTGCAAATCGGCCGCCGTCACTTTCCGCTGAATTCAGCTTTCCTGAACGGGCCGACGCAAGGGGTTGACGTGTTCATCCCGCTCGATTACCTGATCGGCGGAGTGGATCGCATCGGACAAGGCTGGCGCATGTTGATGGAATGTCTGGCGGCGGGGCGCTCGATTTCACTGCCGGCGAGCAGCGCAGGCGGGATGAAACTGGCCGCGCGTACCAGCGGTGCTTATTGCCGGGTACGCAAACAATTCAACATGCCGATCGGTCAGTTTGAAGGGGTGGAAGAAGCACTGGCGCGCATCGGCGCGCACACCTATATGGTGGATGCGGCGCGCGCATTCACGGCCCTGGCGGTGGATCTGGGTGAAAAGCCCTCGGTGATCTCGGCGATCATCAAATATCACGCCACCGAGCGCGGACGCATCGTCATCAACGATGCAATGGATGTGCACGGCGGCAAGGGCATCAGCCTGGGGCCGGATAATTATCTGGGCCGTTTCTATCAGCAGGCTCCCATCGGCATTACCGTGGAGGGGGCGAATATACTGACGCGCACGCTGATGATCTTCGGTCAGGGGGCGATACGTTCTCACCCGTACGTGCTGAAGGAAGTCGCGGCAACGCGTGAGCCGGATCATGACCGGGCGCTGCATCTGTTCGACGATGCCTTGTTTGGGCATATCGGCTTTGTGCTGTGCAATACGGCGCGCAGCTTTGTGTTCGGACTGACGGGCGGACGTCTCATTCCTGTGCCTGAAGGCGTCGTATGCCGCCGCTATTATCAACAACTGACGCGTTTTTCCACGGCGTTTGCGTTGAGCGCTGATGTGGCGATGGCGGTGCTGGGCGGTTCGCTCAAACGCCGCGAAAAGCTCTCTGCCCGTCTGGGCGATGTGTTGAGCCAGCTCTATTTGTGTTCGGCAACACTCAAACGTTTTGCGGATGACGGACGACCTTCCGATGATTTGCCGTTTGTTCATTGGGCCATGCAGGACGCGCTGTACAAGATTCAGCAGGCTTTCGCCGGCTTGATCCATAATTTTCCGAATTTTTTGGTTCGCGGGATGTTAAGTGCGCTGATTTTTCCGCTGGGTCGAAACTTAGTTCCGCCCTCCGATCAGCTGGGACATGAAGTGGCCGCGTTGCTGATGCAACCGGGTGCCGCGCGTGATCGCCTGACTGCCGGCATCTATCTGCCGGATGATGAGCAGGAGGCGGTGGGTGCGCTCGAGGCATCGCTTGCAAGCACGCTGGCATGTGAGCCGTTGCAAGCACGGCTGCAAGCGGCGCGAAAGTCTGGGAAATTAAAGGCGATGGAGGAATTGCTGCGTATCGCCGAGGCGCGTGATACCGGCCTTATCACGGCAGAACAGGCGCTGGAGCTGGAGCGCGATTATGCGCTGCGCCGCCGTGTCATCATGGTGGATGATTTCGCTCCCGAACAATTGCAGGCAGGCGTTGCTGACCTGACGCGGGCGTATGAAACCGTGATGAATCACGTTTGGGACAAACCAGGCAACAAGGCTTTAAATTCAGGCGATGCATGATTTGTGCGACAAGGTCGTCTTCATCAGCGGTGCTACTCGTGGTATCGGGCGTGAAATAGCCTTACGCGCAGCACAAGATGGCGCGAAAGTGGTGATCACCGGGAAAACTGTTGAAGCACACGATCGTCTGCCCGGCACGATTCATACGGTCGCCGATGAGGTGAGACAGGCAGGCGGACAGGCGTTGGCTATTCAACTTGATGTGCGCGATGAGCAGGCGATCGTGGCGGCCGTAGCCCAAACCGTGGCGCATTTTGGCGGCATCGATGTGCTGATCAACAATGCCAGCGCAATCAGCCTGACGGGAACGCTGGACACGACCGCCAAAAAACTGGATTTGATGTTCGAGGTGAACATGCGCGCCACGTTTTTGATGTCGCAGGCCTGCATTCCTCATCTCAAACAGGCTGCCCATCCGCATATCCTGACGCTGTCGCCACCGCTGAATATGGAGGCCAAATGGTTTGCGCCGCATCTGGCTTACACGATGTCCAAATATGGCATGAGCATGTGTACGCTGGGACTGGCGCGGGAGTTTCCTTCGATTTCAGTGAACTGCCTGTGGCCGCGCACCACGATCGCCACGGCGGCGATCGAATATAACTTTCCCGTCGAAATTTTGCGCGCATCTAGAAAGCCTGCCATCGTCGCGGATGCGGCTTATCAGATTCTGACGAGCGAGGGCGGCAGCGGAAATTTCTACATCGATGAAGACGTGCTGCGCGGTGCAGGGGTAAGTGATTTCGGGCAGTACGATATGTCGCCAGGCACACCGTTATTTAAAGATTTGTATCTGGATTAATGAGGAAAAAAGATGGTTGCGCTGACTGACGACGTGATTTCACCTGAACAGGCGGGTACGCTGCACGGTTTGTTTCTGGAACGTGTGCGCCGGACACCTGACAAGATTGCCTACCGGTATTTTGGCCAGAATGCCTGGCAGGATTTGACCTGGGCGCAGATGCTCGGGGAAGTGGCTCGCTGGCAGGCGGCGCTTGTCAGTTTGGGCTTGCAGCGCGGCGATCGCGTCGCCATCATGCTACGCAACAGCCCGGTCTGGATTGCATTCGATCAGGCGGCCATGTCGCTCGGATTGGTGACGGTGCCCCTGTACACGGTCGACCGGCCGGACAATATTGCTTACATCGTGAATGACGCCGGTGTGAGGGTCTTGTTGTTCGAGAGTGCAGAGCAATGGCAAGCTTTGCGCACGGTGCGCGATCAACTGGCCGGAATCGTGCGTTTTATCAGTACCGATAATCTGCGCGATGAACCGCGTCTGATTTGTATGGCACAATTTTTGCCGAAAACAGCGGCTTTACAGGCCGCCTCTCCGGCCCAAGCGGATGATCTGACCAGCATCATCTACACCTCCGGCACGACCGGCAAGCCCAAAGGCGTGATGTTAAGCCACGCCAATATGCTCAGCAATGCGCATGCCTGTCTGCATACGTTCGCTGTCAGCGAGGACGACTTGTTTCTGTCTTTCCTGCCGCTGTCGCACACGTTCGAGCGTACGCTGGGTTATTACCTGACCGTGATGACCGGCTCCACCGTCGCGTTTGCCCGTTCCATCGCCTTGCTGTCAGACGACTTGCAGACGATACGCCCGACCTTGCTGATCTCGGTGCCGCGCATCTACGAGCGTGTGTACGGTGTGATCCGCACCAAGCTTGAGGAAGGATCACGGCTAAAACGCCGCCTTTTCCATCTGGCGGTGGAAACGGGTTGGGCCCGTTTCCACCGCGATCAGGGGCGCGGCAGCTGGCATGCAAGTTTTCTGCTCTGGCCGCTGCTGCAAAAACTGGTGGCGCAAAAAGTCCTCGATAAACTGGGCGGCAGACTCCGCGTGGCAATCAGCGGGGGGGCTGCGCTCTCACCTGAAATCTCGCGCGTGTTCGTAGGCCTAGGCTTGCCGATCGTGCAGGGCTACGGGCTGACTGAAACCAGTCCGGTTATCACCGGAAATCATCTGGAAAACAATTTTCCTGACAGCGTCGGCCAGCCAATACTCGATGTGCAGGTGCGCCTGGACGAACAAAACGCGCTGCTGGTGAAAGGCCCGAATGTGATGCTGGGCTACTGGAATAATCCGGATGCAACTAATGCCGCCATCGACTCTGATGGTTGGTTGAACACCGGCGACGTCGCGCACATCTCTGAGACGGGGCACGTCTATATCACCGGGCGCATCAAGGAAATCATCGTCATGTCGAATGGCGAAAAGATTCCGCCCAACGATATGGAGCTGGCCATATTGCATGATCCTCTGTTCGATCAGGTGATGATCTTCGGTGAGGCGCATCCCTATCTGGTGGCGTTAGCGGTATTGAATCTGGAAGTGTGGGTGCATTTTGCCAATGAAATCGGCATTCGCCCGGATATGCCGGAAGCCCTGACGGACAGCCGTATCGAGGCCAAAGTGCTGCGTCGTATTGCGCGCAATCTGCGCGGATTTCCAGGCTACGCGAAAGTAAACCGAGTGTTGCTGTTACGTGAGCCGTGGAACATCGATAACGGCCTGCTGACGCCGACGCTGAAACTCAAGCGCGATGAAGTCGGCACGCGATTTTCCGCGCAAATCAAGCAGCTTTACGAGAGGCGCTGATCGTGAAAGAACTGACAAAACTGCCCGACCTGCAGCCGACGCTGCGCGTGGTGGCGATGCCTACCGATTGCAGTTACACCGGTGATGTCTTCGGCGGATGGATTATGGCGCAAGTGGATATCGCGGGCAGTATTCCGGCGGTGCATCGTGCGCGTGGCCGCGTCGCGACCGTTGCAGTTAACTCCTTCTTGTTCAAACAGCCCCTGTTTATGGGCGATGTTGTCAGTTTTTACGCGCGTATCGAAAAAGTCGGGCGCACTTCCATCACGGTGGATGTCGAGGTGTTTGCGCAGCGCGATCCTGCTGAACCTGTGTGTGTGCGAGTCACCGAAGCGAAGCTCACTTACGTGGCCGTCGATGACAATCGTAAGCCTCGTGTGTTGCCGGAAGAAGCGTAGATTCTGTATATCATACTGAATTTAAAGTATTTTTCAGTCGTGTGTTTATTTAACAATAACTAACGGGGGAGACGCGGTCATGAGGTTCAGGAAAACGGTAGTGGGCTGGTCTGTAGCGGGTGCGATGCTGGCAATGGCCGGGGCTGCTGCAGCTTCTGGCTTCGCGTTGATCGAGCAAAGTGGCAGTGGTCTGGGCAATGCGTTTGCCGGAGGTGCTGCGAGCGCCGAGGATGCCTCGACGATTTTCTTCAACCCGGCGGGCATGTCGCATCTTTCTGGAAAACAGATCGCGGTGGCCGGCAGTGCAATCAAGCCTTCGGCAAAGTTTTCTGATTTGGGTTCTGGAGCGGCGGCAGGCCGCCCATCGGGTGCTGTATCGGG
>JBBRBS010000073.1:0-10704 GCA_038205615.1 Burkholderiales bacterium
CGCCAGATTATTGCCACGAATAGCAAGTATTTTCATATAGTTATACTCGAATCTGAAAGCAGTTCGGCAAAAGCGGAAAGTTGCGCCGCTGGCGCCTCACTGCCGAATCTGCTTTGGAAAAGTTGTCTGAATATATCCTCCGGCTGCAAACGGTTCAGATCGTCGAGCGACATCGGGATGATCACACCGGCAGTTTGTTCGGCAACGCTGGTTTCAATCCTGGCCAGACGCACCGGTTTGTTTTCGAGCACCGCTTCAATGCGGGCGCGAAGCCCCGGTTCAGGCATATCCAGCCGCACCCGCACCTCCAGATACGGGTGGGTTTGCACATCGGCCGATGCCGGCCAATCGAACGCTGCCAGCTGAGCCAACACCTCTTCCACCGGCGCGGGTTGTTTGGGGATGCGCAGCAGATCGACGGTGCGGGGCACATGAATTTCGCTGACAGCTTGTACCGATTCGCCATCGAGATCGACGCGCAAAATCTGGTGCGTATAACCGATTTCCGCAAACGACATCGGCAGCGGGCTGCCGCAATAACGCAGATGGTCCTGTTTACCCACACGCTGCGCCAGATGCAGATGACCGAGTGCGGCGTACGCAATGGCAGGATCGAACATGCTGGCCGATAGCGCTTCAGTGCCGCCGATCACGATGCGCCGTTCGGACTCAACCGAGACTTCACCGCCCACCATGTGGCAGTGTCCGAGTGCGATGATGGCCTGCCCTGTCTTGCGGCGTGACTGTGCTAGCTCGAAGGCCTGCCGGTATAGCTGCGCCACCCCTTCCATATACGCATCACCGCTCGTCTCGACGCGCGGCACGTCCCCTGGCCGCAAAAACGGAATTGCCAGACACCATGCCTTGATGTCACCGTTGCGATCGCGCATCGGTACCACCAGCGTTTCGAGATCGATTTCGCCATCCGCTTTACGCCTGATGTGTCCGACCACGGTAGTGTCAAATTCCTCCAGCAGCGGCCCCACCGCTTCGAGGCGCCCTGCCGAATCATGATTGCCCGCAATGATGATGATATTGAGTTTGGGCGCGCGCAGTTTGGCCTGTTGCAAAAATCGGTAGAGCTGTTTTTGCGATACCGCAGAGGGATTCGCGTTGTCGAAGATGTCGCCCGAGATCAGCAAGCCCGCCGGTTGTTCGCTGACGATCGTGTCCAGCAGCCAGTCTAAAAAGCACTGATGCTCATAGGTGCGCTCAAAACTGTGCAGGGTCTGGCCCAGATGCCAGTCCGATGTGTGCAAAAAACGCATGCTTGTCCGTTCGTGATGTTTGATATTGATACTCACTGCGTAGCAGGTTTAAAAAGGCTATGTCAGCGTTAATTATTGAACTCATTACATTCTCATAGCATGGTCATTCCCTACGCCTGTAAAACGCCTCTGCATTGAGGAAATTGTGAACAACCCCAAAATTGGTTACCCGCATTCGGGCCCGTTTTTGCCGTGCGTTGGATCATGTGCTTGCCGCACTTCGGACAACTTAGCTCTGCGCTAATGGGTTTAACTTGCGGTACTACTCGCAGATTTGGTGGAATCTGCCTTGATGGCACAACGGTTTGCTGCGGCGTGGATTGAACCTCGCGAAGCAGGATTACCAGTTTTTCACCCTCGATTAACTGAATCGGTTTTCCATCGGCAAACGCCCGCGCATCTGCAGTGTAAGTTCCGGAGCTTACAAAAATACAGGCATCTGCTCTCTCTGCGGTCATCACGCCATACAGTTCGCGCACCGGCGATACGCCCACCTGAACATTCTTCCAGCGCTTACATTGAACAATCGACTTGCGTCCGCCCTTGTGCAACACGAGATCAATTCCGCCATCTGGTCCTGCCCCGCCTTGTTCTTCAACATGGTATCCCTGCCGTTTGAATACCTCACCGACCATCCTCTCGAAGTCCAGCCAGTGCATCTCGCGTATGCTGTGAATCCCGGTTTGCGTATCAACCAACTTTCGGCGACTCAGGCTTTTAATGTAGGAAAATACAGCCGCCAACAGGAACGGCATTGAAAACATCCATGCCATTGATTGCAAGCCCGTGCTTACACCTTTAAGAACAGGACTTTTATCTGCCCACATGGCCGGAAAAATAAAGTGCATACCAAGATAGACCGCTGCCGCCAGAGCCACACCTACCCACCAGGGCAGATCAGCCACTATATCTAAAATGCCTTCATTACGATTTCTACGCGCCATAGTTACCTCATTAGGTTGGTGAAATTGGTTGAATCTGCCTTACTTCTTGCATTTTTTGTTGTTTCCGATTTTCCTTACATGCGAAATCCCTTGCGAGGTGCGTTGAGAAACTCCAACACTGTTGCACGGGATGGATGATCGCGCGGAATGTGTGTCAGGAACTCTTCGATTAACGCCTTGCCGTGTCAAACAGCCGGGTGTTCAAGGAAAATATCAACAATTACACCTTGATAAGCAGGATGCGACCCCTGCCTGAACACGTTAAAGCTGACTTTAATTACCACTTTATTGCCAACCTCAATGGACTGCGCACCCATATGGTCGATTGGATTCAACAGGGGGCAGATGATCACATGTCTGTCAGCGAAATCAATGAATAGAGTCCGCCGGTTATCGACAGGTCACAGTGAGTGGTTTCGCAGACAGCGTGACCGGAACTGCGGGTAGTCAGACTTCCGTTTTACCCGCTTCAGTTTTCGCCACATCGGCCGGCCTGGAAATAAAATTTTGCGCCATCGTATGGAACAGCGGTTTGGGGCAAATTAGTCGCGAGCAGAGATTGGCGATGAAGGCAGCGGCCATCAGCGGCAATAGCATTTCGTGGTTGTCGGTCATTTCCATGACGATGACGAAAGCGGTGATCGGAGCCTGTGTGACGCCTGCAAAATACGCAACCATACCGAGAATGATGCTTGCGCCTGCGGGTGCATTGGTGAAGAAGTGGGCGATATTGGCGCCGAATCCCGCGCCTGCGGAGAGCGTGGGAGCCATGACGCCGCCGGGGATGCCGCTGACATAGGAAACCACGGTGGCCACCATTTTCAGCAGGCCGTATGCTTCAGGCAGGACCGCTTGTCCGTCCAGCAATGTTTTTGCTTCACTGTATCCGCTGCCGTAACTGCTGTTGCCGGACGCCAGTCCTATGAGTGCCAGCATCAATCCACAGGCTGCGGCGAAAGCAATCGGCTTTGCACGCATCCATGCGCCCATGCGTCCTGCCAGCCCCTTGTTGACTTCGACCAGAAAACGACTGAATACGCCGCCCAAAAGACCGCACAGTATGCCGCAGACCACCACGACTTCCCATTCCTTGCCGAATGCCAGCGTTTCTGATGTATGGCCGAAATATGAATAGTTGCCGAGCAATGCCAGCGAGGAGATACCGGCGATGATCACCGTCATGAGTATGGTTGAACTGTTGTGCTCTTCAAATGAGCGGCTCATTTCCTCGATGGCGAATACGATACCCGCCAGCGGCGTATTGAATGCGGCAGCAACACCGGCAGCCGCGCCGGCAAGTATCAGTCCTTTTTCCAAGTCATGTCTGGGGAAGCGAGCAAGATTGCCCAGACTGTGCATGATGGATGCGCCGATTTGCACAGTCGGTCCTTCGCGGCCGACGGATGCGCCACATAGCAGACCAAAAACGGTGAGCATGACTTTGCCGGCTGATACACGCAATGAGAGTACGCGCTCGCGGATGGCGCTGCTTTCTTTTGGGTCCAGCGAGGCGATGACCTGAGGGATGCCGCTGCCTTGCGAGCCGGGGAAAAATTTTCGGGTTGTATAGACGACAAATGCAAGACCGAGCGGGGTGATCAGCAGCGGCAGGTAGGGCGAAATGGCGAGTATTTTGTGAAAGATGCCGTTCGCCCATTCGGCAGCGACAGCCAGGAATACGGCAGCGAGACCCACACTGACAGCGCCGCTCCAGAACACGAGTCTGCGTTTCCAATCCAGAATCATATTGGCGTCGAGCGAGGGAATTTTCAAAGGTTGCGCAGGGTGCTTGCGAGGGAGTGAATTTTCATCACAGACATTATAGTGCCAACAGCGCGTTGTCCAATGGGTTTCTCGAAAACTTTTCAGGATTAAATCCTATGAAGCGCTTGCAAAATCCATCGTCTGAGCGAAATTAATCGCCAGATAAATAGCAAAGAAAGGTTGAAGTGGGCAGCCATTGCGGTTCAAGATAAAAGTTCTGAAGCCTTCATCAACGCCCGATATGAATAAAACGGAATCATGCAACGCTGGCGCATCATTCAGGAAGAATTGATGCCGGAATTGCGGCTGAGCCAGGTGCGCTGAAGGCTGAGCAGTTGATACGGCGACTCACGTAGCCATATCAAAACGGACAGGTAAATCTCAGTAAAGGGGCGTTGGCTAAAGTCGGCGCAGTGTGACCTGGGGGCACAACGGAACAGAGATGATTTCAGATGGGTAAAGCGCAGAATTTCGCGTGAATTGTAAAAAATCTCACCCGAAGGTGAAACTTTGCCCGCTGAAACCATTGCGTTCAGCTATTTTTGCAAGAAGCCCTATTGTTTATACAAAATAATGCAGTCATCGCATGCGCCTGATCAGTCGCCCGAAGGCCATTCACTGAACGGAAAAGGAATCTGCTCTGTGGCAAACGTCAGGAAATCGACGAGTTGCTGAAAGTAGCGCCCCAGGCTGCGGCCAAATGAAACAAGGCGGTCATTGGGTGCGCCGGTCAGCAACGCGATCACGAACTGAATCAAGGCGACAACAAGCAACAGCGTACCACTCACCTGGTACGCTAGCGCCATCAGCAGCATGAACAGGCCGCGCAGCCAGATATTGCGCAAATTTGTAGTTGTAACGGAATTATCATTCATCGCATGTTCTCCAAATTAATCAGGCAGATACAAAAACAGCTCATTTATGACCAGTGACTAACCCTTGATGCAGATGACAGGCACCAGACGCGCGACCTTGCGCGCAAGACCTGCACCATCTGCCGCATCCACGACCGCGCTGACATCCTTGTATGCGCACGGCGCCTCCTCGGCAACCCCGCGCAGCGAAGGGCTGCGGATCAAAATCCCGCGTCCGGCAAGTACATCGACGACGCCTCGTCCGCCCCAGTTGCGCAGCGCATGATGGCGGCTCATCGGGCGCGTCGCAACGAATCCGGATCATCCCCGAAGGCGCGACATCCGCAGGATCGGCAATCACCGCCATCAGCGCTAACGCGGCCTGTTCGAACGCCTCTGACAGCGTCACCTCAAGCCGATATCGGCCTGATGCGAAAAGTACTCCCAGCGTTTCATATCTCGTCCCGGGATCGAGTGGTTGTCACAGCACCTCACCGTCAAAAGCCGCCGCCACTTCCGCGCTCAACAATGCCAGATCCGCCCCCTGATAGCGCGGCGAATGATGCATCGTTATCACGCAGCCGACACCGGCGGCACGGGCGATTTCGCCGCTCTGGCGCGCGTTCAGGTGGAACTTGCGCCGTCCATGTTCCGCGTCGCGAAAAAGGAATGTCGCCTCGATATACAGCAGGTCCGCGTTGAGCACCAGTCCGGTAATGCGCGCCACATTTTCCTCACACCAAGCGACATCGGTGACGTAGGCGATCTTCTGTCCCGGCACGATATGCAACGCGGGCTTCAGTTCGGCAAGCGCCATCAGCCGCTGATATTCAACCCCCTCCTCGCGCCATGCCACACGTATCGTCCAGTGTTCAGGTTCGCCGCGCAACACCGCCAGTTTCAATTCATGCAGCCAGACGCCCACCGGCAGGCCGAGATCCTGCAGCCGGTTTTTCCAGACATTGACATGCGCCGACTCCTCCAGCGCATAAGCCAGACAGGGAATACCGCCATGATCGAGCAACGCGTAGCGTACCTGCATCGCGGGCTCACTCAGCAGCACGTTGCCGGGAAAAACGACCGGTATTTCATCCGCACGAAGAAACAGACTGCGGCAGTGGAAACTGGCACGCAGCCCTGCGCCGTCGTCGTCCAGTTCGGTGACATGCAACGTAAAGTCGGAGTCGTAGTTTTGCACCAGACTCCAAGTATAGCCTTGCAACCTGTGTTCCACCTGCGCGACAAAACCTTTCGGGCCGAACAGATGCAAAGCCTTGTCACGCCCCAGTAGCATGCGCAGCAGCCAGTCGAAGCCGATGAAATGATCCATGTGGGCATGGCTGACAAAAACATGGCTGATGCGCATCAGTTTGCGCGGCGGCAGCGCCCTGATATCGCCAAGATCAAACAGCAGCGCGCGCTTGTCGAACAGGCAGTCGACGAACAGAACAGGGTCGCCCGCCGAACCGTTGACCAGAGCGGGATGAAAAGTCGGATGCATGACGTACTGATCCGCCGCCTCAGTGGCGGGATTCCTTTTCCTTTTTCTGTTCGCGCGAGACGAGTATCGCAAGCTCGCTCAACTCTTCGGCCAGCAAGGACAGCAAATCATCCAACGTCACGATGCCGATCAGTGCGCCATGTTCGTCCACCACCGGCACGCGCCGCACGGCCTTGTCACGCATCAACTGAATGGTCTCAAACACACCGGTCGTATCCAGAACGGTTGCCGGTTTCGGCAGCATGATGTCGCCTGCCGTGATGACCGACGCGTCAAGCTGTGTTGCCATCACGTCGACGACCAGATCCCGGTCGGTGATCAGACCCACAGGATGGCGCTTGCCTGACACCTCCCTGACCACCACCAGCGCGCCGACATGATGCGATCGCATCAGTTGGGCGGCCTCCTGTACCGTTGTGTCGCGCTGCACGACAACCACTTCGCGGTTGCAAATTTCGCCGATAGCCATGATTCATTCCTCCTGACAAGTTGAACACCAGCGCAGCGGCGAGCGCCCCGCCTCCCAAACGGCTCGTTCTCTATAACAGCACCGGACGATCCGGCATTTCATTGGGCTTGTCAAAGCGCGCCGGAAAGTGGTGCGTCAGATGTTCGCCCACGGCATGGATTCCGGCGATCACCCCCGATTCAAAATGGCCCGCACGAAATGCCGCTTCCATAGCCTGGCAAATCGCCTCCCAGACTTCGTTGTTAAGCCTTGCATGAATGCCGCGATCGGCGATGATCTCGACATCCCTGTCCGCCAGCAACAGATAAATCAGCACGCCGTTATTGTGTTCGGTATCCCAGACACGCAATCGGGAAAACACGTCGATCGCGCATTGCCCGGCAGTCTGCCCTGCCAGCAACGGCGCCAGATCCAGCGCGCCCTCTACCGCAAAACGGATTTGTCCGTCGTGCAGCGCTTCCATCTCGCGAATCGCGCGCTCGATTGCCTCCAGCGACCGGTGTGGAAAAGCGCGCCGCACAGCGGCACGGCCCGTCGATAAGTGCGTCATGATTCGTTTTAAATTCATCACCATCGCCCCGAAGCACCGCCGCCGCCAAACCCGCCGCCGCCTCCGCTAAAACCTCCCCCGCCGCCGAAGCCGCCCCCGCCACCCGGTCCGCCGATATAACCGCCGCGCCCGCTGCCCAGCAGCACGAACACGAAAGCCGCAATACCTGCCAGCAACGCTATGACCCCTGATGCGATAACCAGCCAGGCCAGCACGCCCAGTACGCCGCCCACCAGCATCGCTGCGGGCAGGCGGCCGATCAGTGCGCGCAACATGCCGCCCAACGCAACTGCAATCACGAAGCCGATAAACATCAACGATTCGAAGTCCTGTTTGCCGGCAGCGCGTCCCGGTGGCGGCGGCAAGGACTCGCCGCTGACCACCTTGATCATCGCCGTCACCCCGGCATCGATCCCCTGAAAAAATTCGCCTGTTTTGAAATGCGGTTTGATGATTTCGTCGACTATCCGGTGCGCGGTGGCGTCGTTCAATACACCTTCCAGTCCATAGCCCACCTCGATGCGCAGCGTGCGATCCTCCTTGGCGATCAACAACAGCGCGCCGTCATCCACCCCCTTGCGTCCTAATTTCCACGCATCGACCACGCGTATGCCGAACTGTTCGATGCTGTCCGGCCGGGTGGTGGGCACAATCAAGACGGCTATCTGCGCGCCCTTCTGCGCCTCGAAGGCTTTCAGGCGCGCATCCAGCGCCTGAATCTGCTGCGCATCCAGGGTTGCTGCAAGGTCGGTGACGCGCGCCGTCAGGGGCGGCACAGCCACCTCGGCTTGCGCAAAGCCAACCATCAGCATCGCCATCAGCAGGACTGAAAACCATCTATTTTTCATAAGATTGTGACCCGGTTGTTAAACGCCTGAACCGTCATCCCCCGCTACGACATGGCTGCCCGCAGCCCTTTTCCAGTACTGAAACGTTGTGTCGCCGATGACAATCGAATGATCCCGATAAATCCCGGCAAGGCAGTCGAACAGCGCCATTGCATGACTTTTGCAGCCGAGCAGTGCGAGCGACCTTAAGATTCGGCTGATCCTCAAAAAGTTGTGGTTACAGGAATGAAGCCAGACACGGCTCCTTGCAGCGAAGTCTTCGTTTACTGTTATTTTGGGGCCCTCTTTCGAGTCTTGCAGATCAAGCCCGTAAAAATTCAGCATTAATGCCAGTGAGTGCAACAAGCGTTTTTTGAGAGGCTCGTCCCCTGCGAATTCGACTATATCTGATTCCAGCAAGACAGGTGCGTAAGGGTTTGCCGAACTGGGTTCAGGAAGCGGAAAAAGCCACTGTATGTAGTCGTGTGTCTGTTCGAGTTCCTCCAGACTGAATGCATGGATCGCACTCAGACGCCTGCCGCTGTGATCCGAACAGCGCTCCCGATAAAACTCGATGATAGCGGTCTCATGCATCGTTTAAGTCCGTGGATACAAGGCTACGCCTGAACCAACACCCTCAGGCAAAGTGCGTCGTTCACATCAGCACTGTTTGCCGGCGGCGAAGGCAACCCTATTTGGCCGGTGCTGCGACAGGCGGTGCAGCCTTCGGCGCTGCAAAATCGACGGTCGGCGCGTGAGAAATCGCCTGTTCATTTTCCACCGTAAAGGATGGCTTCACGGTGTAACTGAACAGCATCGCGGTCAGGTTGCTCGGAAAAGAACGCACAGCGATGTTGTATTCCTGCACCGCCTTGATGTAACGGTTACGCGCCACGGTGACACGGTTTTCCGTGCCTTCCAGCTGCGCCTGAAGATCGCGGAAATTGGCATCAGATTTGAGTTGCGGGTAATTCTCCGTCACGACCAGCAGACGGCTCAGTGCTGATGTCAGCTGACCTTGTGCTGCCTGGAATTTGGCGAAGGCCTGCGGGTCGTTGATCAGTTCAGGGGTTGCCTGAATGCTGCCGACACGGGCGCGCGCTTCAGTGACGCCCAGCAGCACGTCTTTTTCCTGCGCGGCATAGCCTTTGACCGTGTTGACCAGATTGGGGATCAGATCCGCTCGGCGCTGATACTGGTTGAGCACTTCCGCCCAGGCAGCCTTGATTTGCTCGTCGGTCGTCTGAAACGTGTTATAGCCGCAGCCGCTCAGCAGCAAGGTGATCAAAAATATCCACAAGATACGCATCATCATTCCCCCGGTTAGCAGTGACTTCGCACATGCATCATCGTGCAGATACTCTGCTTAGTTGCTTTATAAACCAATTCAACGGCGGTAACTATAGCACTAAAAAATATAACTGACAGACGCTCGGGACAGTAAAATACCCGCTGCTGTTCATCCACGCGCTAGGACGTGGCAAGCGTCTGCGCTTGCGAACAATTATCAGGGAGAGCCTCAATTGAAAACGGTTGTAATTCGCGATGTAATGAAGAGCAGCGGCGTGGCATTCGGCACCAGCGGCGCACGCGGTCTGGTAAGTGCAATGACAGACGAGATCTGCGCGGCCTATGCGGCTGCGTTCCTGTTGGTGGTAAGACAGTCTTTTAAAGTAACGCGCGTGGCATTGGGCATGGATTTGCGCCCGAGCAGCCCGCGCATCGCGACGGCTTGTGCAGCCGCCCTGCTTGATGCGGGCATCATTGTAGACAACTGCGGCGCGTTACCGACACCGGCCCTGGCGCTGTACGCACAGAACGAAGGCATCCCAGCCATCATGGTGACCGGCAGCCACATCCCGTTCGACCGGAACGGCATCAAGTTTTACCGCCCGGACGGCGAGATCACCAAGTCCGACGAATTGGCGATCGCCGACGCCACCGTGGAATTAAATGAAGGCGGCAGCGAGCTGCCGCCTATTAATCCCACAGCAGTTGAACAATATGTTCAGCGCTATCTCGATTTTTTCCCTGCGCAGCACTTTAAAGGCATGCATCTGGGCGTGTACGAGCATTCCAGCGTGGCGCGCGATGTCTTAAGAAGCATTCTGGAAGGGCTGGGTGCAAAAGTGACCTCGCTCGGGCGCACCGAAGAGTTTGTGCCCATCGATACCGAGGCCGTAGCCGAGGTGGATATTCGCAGGGGCAAAGACTGGGCCCTGACGCACCATTTCGACGCGATTATTTCGACCGACGGCGACGGCGATCGTCCGTTGATTTCCGATGAGACTGGCGCTTGGCTGCGTGGCGATATCGTCGGCCTGATTTGTGCGCGCTATCTGACGGCGAAAAAAGTAGTCGTGCCGGTCAGTTGCAACACGGCGATCGAGCTGTGCGGCGCCTTTGAAACCGTGCTTCGCACAAAGATCGGCTCGCCGTACGTAATTGCCGGCATGCAGGAAGTAAGTTCAGGTGACAACGCAGCAGTCGTCGGCTTCGAGGCCAACGGCGGTTTTCTGGTCGGCTC
>JBBRBS010000074.1:0-10468 GCA_038205615.1 Burkholderiales bacterium
GGGTTTCTCAATCTCAGCCTGGCTAATCAAAGCGCACGCCTGTATGGCGCAGATATTTCGGCGCGTCAACCGATTTCCGAGGCAACTGGCTATGGCAGTTTTGCAGCGAAGGGTGTATTGAACTATGTGAACGGCAAGAACCTGAGCACCGGGGATAACCTTTATCACATCATGCCGCTGAATGTGAAACTGGCCATTGAACAACGCTGGGACAACTGGACCAACAGCATCGAAGCGAAACTGGTCAGTGCCAAGACGAATGTTCAGGCGGTGCGCAACGAGCTTAAATCGGGTGGTTATAGTTTGCTCAATTTGCGCAGCAGTTATGAATGGAAACAGCTGCGCTTCGATCTGGGCGTCGAGAATTTGTTGAACAAATTCTATGCCGATCCGCTGGGTGGCAGTTATCTGGGGCAGCGCCCAATGGTTGCAGGCTTTGGCGTTCCAGGCATGGGGCGTTCGATCAATGCGGGTATGACGGTGAAGTTCTAAGCTGTTTGCAGTGGTCGACATAAACCGCCTTCGGGCGGTTTTTCTCAGACTCGGTGCCGCAATTTTTAAAAAAGCGCATCAGGCAAACAAGCGGTAAAATCCAAGCCTTACACTAAACAATCACGCCGTATGTCGCCAGCCATTTCAAAATTGTCAGCTATTACGCTACGTGAGCGTGTGCTCGTGGTCGTGCTGGTGGTTTTGCTGCATGCCGGATTGCTTTTCGTCTGGATGAGACCGCCTGTGCTGCCGGCCATTGTTGTGAATGAACTGTCAGTATCTATCGTGATGCAGACGGTGGAGGTGGCCAAACCGCAGGCTTTACCTCCGCCCGCGATTCAGGCTCAACCCAGAACTCGGCACGCTGAAAAACCGATCCAAAAACAGGCTGTGCAGCAAATGGCTGACGCCGAAGCGCCGTCTTTGCCGGTTTCGATCGCGCAACCGATGGCAGCAACACCTGCGATATCGAGCGCTCCTGTGACCGATGCCGAGCCGGATTATAAGG
This sequence comes from Burkholderiales bacterium, assembly GCA_038205615.1. Lineage (GTDB taxonomy): Bacteria > Pseudomonadota > Gammaproteobacteria > Burkholderiales > Gallionellaceae > Gallionella. The sequence continues at coordinate 1,001 of JBBRBS010000074.1, forward strand.
CCCGTTATCTGAATAATCCGCGCCCGGCTTACCCGATGGTGGCCAGACGCATGGGCTGGCAGGGCCGTGTGATTCTCAACGTCGAAGTGCTTTCGGCAGGCGCCTGTGGCGCGGTGAGCGTGTTGCACAGCAGCGGGCATGAAGTGCTGGATTTCGCCGCGATGAACACCGTAAAAAGTTGGCGGTTCGTCCCGGCCCAACGCGCAGGGCATATCGTGACACAATGGTTTAAGGTGCCGATTGTTTTTTCACTTGAGGATAACGCTATATGAATAATCTGTTTTCGGTCAATTCGTCCATTGTCGCCGGCACCCTGCTGGTGCTGGTGCTGTTGTCGATTGCGACCTGGTCTATCGCGTTACTGAAACTCTGGCGGCAAGTGCAGGACCGCACGAGCAATCGTATTTTTCAGGATGCATTCTGGGCAGCAGTCGACTGGCGCAGCGCGGAAGATGTGGCCACAGAAGGGGAGGGTGATGTTGCGCGATTGGCAAAGGCAGGTTTTACTGAGCTCAAGGAGTTGGATTCTGACCGTCAGGATCTGATGCATATCGGGGCACCTCAGGAATTGCTGGAGAGGCAGTTGCGCCAGCAGGTGCAGAATATCAAGCGTTACCACGAACGCGGCCTGGCGGAACTCGCAACCATCGGCTCGACAGCGCCCTTTGTCGGTCTGTTCGGCACGGTGTGGGGCATCATGCACGCACTGCAAAACATCGGGCAAAGCGGCGCTGCCTCGCTGGACGTGGTGGCGGGGCCCATCGGCGAGGCGCTGATCGCCACGGCCATCGGTATCGCCACCGCCTTGCCTGCGGTGCTGGCCTACAATTATTTTTTGCGCAATCTGAAAATGCGCGTGAGCGAACTGGATAACTTTGCGCACGACTTCATGCGCTTGGCGCTGAAGCACAAGGGCTGACCTCGATGGATTTTCATTCAGGAATAGGCGATTTCACTCAGAAACAGGAGCTTTCATTCAAAACAACGAGCGCATAGCGCGACTATGTTTTGTGGGAAGCCCCCTGCGGGTTCAACTCCGTTGTTTCGTGTGAAGCCCCCTGCGGGCTTATCGCCTTGTATGCCCTTACGGCATCAAGCCAGAGCACAATTGGCTGGAAAAGGATAAACATGGCTTTCAATCACGATAATGATACCGATGGCGAGCTGATGAGCGAGATCAACGTCACACCGCTGGTGGATGTGATGCTGGTGTTGCTGGTGGTGTTCATCATCACGGCACCCTTGCTTGTGCCTCAGTCTTTGAAAATCAACCTGCCCAGGACCTTAGCCGCGCAGCAGAAGGAGTCGCACAAAATGTTCAGTCTGGTGGTGGACGCGCGGGGCAATGTTGAACTGGAAAGTCAGCATGTCAGTGATGAAGCGCTGGCTGCGCTGCTGCACCTGCGCTCGACAGAGCCTGAGTTTCAATTGCAGATCGAGGCGGACAAAGCGGTGCCCTACGGGCGTATCGCCGAGCTGATGGCGCTGGCACAACACGCAGGCGTCGCGAGGTTGTCTTTTGTCAGTCTGGCGAAGTAGGGGGCTAGTTTGTCTGCATCGTCACTCGGCTAAGATTTCCCTTAAATAAAATAAGGATTGCGCTGCTGAAAATCAGTATCCTCTAATGGTGGTGACAGAATCGGTCTGTGCATAATCGCTACACGGTCTGATTCAAAATATTAGGTGGCTTGAAATACCATTTTCAGGATCAACCGATCCGCCGGGCTTGCAGCGCGACCAGCAGGCTAGTGTGTCTATCACTGCGATTTCGCAGGCCTTGCCGGTTTGAAGAGAGCTTGTTTTCAATTATTAAGCGAGAAATCATGGATTTAATGTCCCACCATGAACAAAATAGACGTGAAGTTGATTTCGCTGATCAGGCCAGATCGGGTAGATTGCCTCTCGGTTCATATTTTGCACCAGGCTCACCAAAAATGTGTGAGTTGCGGGCCAGGAATGAAGCGCTGCACGATAACGATTTGAACGCTTCGAATCCCGAACGGGAGATTGGCCTTTTTATTCGCTACTGAAGCACCTCTCCGGAGCCGCGCTCCGATGCACGTCGTTTTAACGTGAAACTCGCGCTGAGGAACTGCAAGTCTCACGTGCTCTGAAGAGAGTCAAGAAGTGGAGCGGACATAGAGGTTGCTGACAACGATTCCATGCCGGTCAGATTCGTGGAATCAAGTGAACAGTTTGTGCTGAAAAGAATAACGCACTAATTCCACGATATTTTTTAAGCAGAGTTTGTTGAGCAGGTTGGTTTTGTGCGCGCTGACGGTCTTTTCACTGATAAACAATTGTCTGGAAATGTCGTCATTGCTTTTGCCTTCCACGAGCAGGCGAAAAACTTCCAGTTCCCTGTTTGACAGAATGGATGCAATATTTTTCGGGTCTGGCGTTGAAGAAGCATAGGCCAGTTTTTCGGCCATCAACGGGCTGAGGAATTTGCCTGACGACATGATTTTATGGATCGCCTCAAGCAGCATTTTTGGCGAACAGTTCTTGCAGATATACCCCGATGCACCCGCCTGAATGGCACGGGAGACCACGCTCACTTCGTCATGCATGCTGAGTATCAGTATCAGCAAGTCAGGATAGTTGCGTCGGATATGGGCAATTAAATCGATGCCGGATTCACCGGGCATGTCCATGTCCAATAACAGTAAGTCAATCTGGGTCGTGCGCAGTTTTAACAGTAGCTCTTCACCGTTACCCGCCTCAGCGGCCACTTCAATGCCCAGTGCTCCCTCAAAAAGGTGCACTAGCCCGGCACGAACCAGTTCGTGATCATCCGTTATTAGTACTCGAACATTCATACACAATATCCCTGCATAAATTTAGGATTAGTCCCAGACGCAGTGTGCATTATTTCACAGAATGAGGCTGAAAAACTGACGATCCAGTCAAGTCTTGCAATTTGAGCGAAAAAACTCGACGTGAAGAGTAAATGAATCCACCTGACCTGACTATCCTTTTAAAAACTGCCGATAATCCTGATAAACTCGAACAGAGAATGAGAAATTCGTTCGTGCGTCCAAATCTTAAAACGGCTTATCAAACACCGTGCACATGCTTTTTTCTAAAAGGCTTTTTAAGGTTCAACACATTTTGATCAGGAAAACAATATGAGGCGGTGGCACCAAGAGAAAAAAAACAGGGCTCGCATTGAGATTATTCCGATGATCGATGTAATGATGTTCCTGCTGGTTTTTTTTGTTCTGATCAGCATTGATGTCATTCCGGCCTTTGCCATCAAGACCAGACTGCCATCGTCATCAAGCACTGAGGCAAGTGCGGTGCGCTATAACGCGGTCGTATCGTTAGGCTACCATGGTGAGCTGCAACTCAATGGTGCTGACGTGACCGTTGATGCGCTGCTGCCAGGCCTGATCTTGCTCAGGCAGACTCATCCTGATCTCTCGGTCATTATCAATGGTGACCGGACGGTCGAATTACAGCGCGTGATCGATGTGATGGATAAAATCAGGGCAGCAGGTTTTCAGGCGATGTCGATTGCGGTACGGAAAACGGCAACGGCGCCATGAGTGCGTTTCTGTTTCGTTTTCGCGAGCCGCTGTCCGCAGTCGGCACGGGTCTCGTCATGCTGCTGCTGTTCCATTCGTGGGTGACTGCATTACCGTTGTCGTCGATGCATGTTGCACCCGTTGAACTGACCGTGCTTCAAGAGCCGCTGCCTGCCGAACAGGCCGCATCGCATCAGCCAGAGGTCGTGCCGCCCGGCAGGCGCAATGTAACTGATAATTTTTCGCAGGCACGGGAATCAACGGTTGCCAGCAAAACCCTGCCAGCCGATCCCGTAGCCAGCACCGCAGCAGTCAGCGCCGCAGCGATCAGCACGGCCGCAGTCCTGCCAGCTTCGACACCTGTTCAGGCCGCGCGCGCTGTGCCTGTTCAAACCATCCCTGTAGCAGCTGCGAGCACGCTCGATTCAGCACGCAATGCCGAATCGATTTATGCCGGCCGGGTGCGTGCGTACCTGCAAACGGTCAAACGATACCCGACAGGCCGTGAAGCTAGTCTGCAGCGTCCGGCAGGGACCTCGGTGATATGGTTCATCGTGCGCCGAAATGGCGAGCTGGTTGGAGCGGGGGTCGATGCATCATCGGGTTTTATGTTGCTTGATAACGCAGCGCTCGCGACGGTTCGCCGCGGTAATTATCCTGTTTTTTCTGACGATGCCTGGCCCGGTAAGGCGCAGCAACGCTTTACTGTCGAGCTGAATTTTATGCCGGCACAGTAGTGCTGGTAGGGAAATCCCTATGGATAGGTAAGGCATGGCCTATGGGGAGGTACTTATATTGTGTAGTACTATCCAGAGTTCTTCAGCATGCACACATAAAAACCAATAATGAACAAAGTATGTACCCTGCAGATGCGATTCTTGTCGCTTCTCATCCCCGCGTTATTCCCCGTAGTTGCAGTCGCACAAGATACTACCAGCGTGGGGCAAATTCTGGTTGAAAGCGAAGCACCGGGCAATGGCCTGATCATTCAGGAAGATACGCCCAAGGCACGCAGCACGGTGACCCGCACCGCGATCGATGAGAAAAGTTCGCTGAACAATTCATTTCAGCTGATTAACCTGCTTCCCGGCATCAACAGCTATAGCCAGGATGCCACCGGACTGTTCGGCGGGGGTGTGCGCATGCGCGGTTTTGCCAGCGACCAGTTAGGCATCACGATAGACGGCGTGCCTGTCAACGATGCAGGCAACTTTGCAGTCTATCCTCAGGAATTCGGCGATCCGGAAAATCTGCAGGAAATTTTTATCACGCAAGGTTCAACCGATACCGATGCACCCCATGTCGGCGCATCGGGCGGTAATATTGGACTGGTCACGTCCAGCCCGACCGATAAATCGCGCATGCGTTTCCAGCAAACCCTGGGTTCCAATAATGCGAATAAAACCTATGTGCGCGCTGACACGGGCCTGGTGTTTGACGGAAAACTCAAATCCTTCATCTCCTACTCAGAGGCTACTGCCGACAAATGGAAGGGCGCGGGCGGCGCAGACCGCAAGCATCTGGATTTCAAGACGGTACTCAACCTTGATGCGGGCAGCAGCCTCAGCGCCGGGTTTCTGTGGAACAGAACGTTGACCAATAACCTGCGTACGCTCACGCTGACGCAGGTCAATACGCTCGGTGGCAACGCTGACTTCGGCACGGTTGTTCCACAAGGAATAACGATACCTGCTAATCTTTATTATAAATTGAACCTCAATCCTTTCGAGAATTACATCGCCACACTCAAAGGCAGTTTCCAGCTTACGCCGGCGCTCCATCTGGATGTTGAACCTTACTACTGGTACGGCTATGGCACCGGCGGCAATGAACTCAGAGCCGTTTTGGGACAATTGGCCTATAGCGGCGCTCTGACCGAAACGCACCGCCCCGGCATCACCACTCGATTGTCCACCCAGATCGAAAACCATAAGCTGATGGCAGGCGTCTGGTATGAGCATACGGAGCACCGCAGAACGCAACCCGCAGTGGCTTTCGACGCCGCCGGCAACAGCGTCGATCCATGGCTGAAAAATCCGGCCAACTATCTGTTGAACCCGAATGGCACAGCCTATCAGGGCCGAAATTTTCGTACCATTAATACGGCCGACTCGCTTTTCCTGCAGGACGATATCAGTCTGATGAACGACAGGCTAAAACTGGTGCTGGGTTTGCGCAATACCGGTATTAAACGCGACTTTACCAACTATGCCAGCCAGGGCGGAGGTGATGCTGCAAACTATAATATTCAGCGCCGCTATTCCAAGACCCTGCCCAGCCTGGGCGCGCGCTATCAGTTGAACAATGAGCAGCAGGTATTTTTCAATGTCGCCGAAAATTTCAGGGTGCCGAATGATGATATATTTTACGGTCTGGTTATCGGCGGCACGCTCGCCAACCCCATCTTAAAATCCGTCAACGTCATTCCGGAAACCTCGACCAACTACGATCTGGGTTACCGCTATGCTGGCAATGACCTGACCGCATCGGGTTCGCTGTTCTTCATCGACTTCAGGAATCGCATTGCATCAGCATTTGATCCGGTCAATGCAACAGTAGCCACCACCTACAACGTGGGCAGTTCAACTACCAAAGGTATCGAACTGGAATCGGCATGGCGCTTTCAACCCAGGTGGAGTGTCTATGGTTCGCTGACTTACACCAAGAGCCTGATGCTGCAGAATTTGAATGCCGCCTTGAATATCTTCGAAGCGACTGCCGGCAAGCGGTTTCCCGATACGCCAAACTGGATGGCGGGCGCTGCGTTGCAATACCTCGAAGGCCCGTGGTCACACAATCTGTCTGCCAAATATACCGGACGTCGCTATTCGACGCCGGTCAATGACGAGGCGATCAGCGGCTTCACGTTGTTCAGCCTGGATACTGGCTACCGTCTGCCGTCAGTCGCTTTTTTCCGCGATCCGACCTTGCATTTCAATGTCTATAATCTGCTCAATACCCGCTATCTGTACCTGAACGCCGGGAGTGGGGCCGGGCTCACAACCCGTGCCCTGGGCGCAGGCGGAGTCGCGCCAGCTTATTATGTCGGTGCGCCGCGCGCTGTCAGCCTGATGCTGTCAGCGGACCTTTAAAACGGATCGGGTCGTCCGGTGCAAATTGACAGGCAAAGCGCTCATTCATGTCGCTGTCATTCCGGCGAAAGCCGGAAAACGAGCGTAGCGAAGTTTCGAGGAACGGCCATCCAGTGTGTAATAAATTCCCGCGCAAGCGGGACAATGCCTTGAATTTGTTCCTGCATGCGGCAGGCAGGCGCTTCGCGAAATATTGCTACTGAAGCGCTGAACAAATCACCCGTTCTCCCTGAGCCTGTCGAATGGTTCGTGTAACAATCTGTTTATTAACGATTTAATTCATTCTTCGTTCGGCAAGCTCGCCACGAACGGATTAAATCAGCGCTTCCCTAATGGATGATATGGAATGAATTATCAAGTGCTGCACCAGATCACATTTTCTGTGATGTACCTGACTGCCGGGCTGGCAACCTTTGTTATCGGCGAACGGATGATCTTTTATACGATGACCCTGCGCCATGCCCGCGCGATCGAGTCGTTGTTGTCTGCCGGTGGTGACAATACAGCGCAAATTATCGGGCAGTTTGACAGTCGTGTGAGTGTCCCTGCCCAGGCGTTGCAACGCATGGTGGCCGCACGGGCGCGCATACAGAACAGGCACGATCAGGAAGACATGTCCGAGGCGATCTATCTTTCGCTCAAGGCGAAGTTGCAGCACCGCCTGTGGATACTCGATACGGCTGTTACCGCCGCACCTCTGCTGGGTTTGCTCGGCACGATATTCGGCATCATCGAGACATTCGGTGCGTTGGCGCAGTCGGGCGTGTCAGATCCGGCAAGCGTGTCAGCCAGTATCGGCACGGCGCTGTTCGCTACGGCATTGGGGATTGCGATCGCACTTTACGGCCTGGTTTTCTTTAACCTGTTCCAGGATCGCGTCGAACGGATAGGTGAGCATCTGCGCATCATTATTCTGCATGCCGGCATCGGAAGCACCGCTGACACCCCTGACGACAAGTCGCCTGACGATGCCACCCACCCGTAATTTTGACGGCTACCGGCTAAAAGCAGGTCGTTTTATTGCCGTGATTGCAGCGCTGTTCGCTGCGATATTCACGGCGCAGGCGGCAACCATCAGCACGCCATTGTTTGAAAAACTGAGCTCAATTTCAGACGTAAATTTAAGCGTCAATTCGATCATTCAGGATCGACAGGGGTTTATCTGGATCGGAACCGCAGCAGGGATTTTCCGCCACGACGGATATGACTTCATCCAGTACCAGAATATGCCGGACAATCCCGTCAATTTGAATGGCCTTGTCTACAATGTGCACGAAGACAAGCAGGGCAGGATATGGATTTGTACGAATAACGGATTCGCGCAGTTTGACCCGAAAACAAATACCTTTTTCAGACCCGTTTCCGGAAACAAGACTATTTTTTCGAAGGTAGCCAGGCAGGCTATCGATGACGAACAGGGTGGTCTGTGGCTGGCAAGCGATGGTGGGCTGACGCATTTCAATCCGGATAGCGGTTTCATCGAGACGTTTAAACACGACCCGTTGCGCGCAGACAGTATCGCAACCGACAATATCAAAGCGCTGGCGCTCGATGACAAGGGCGGGTTGTGGATCGCTACCTGGCCGGGTGGACTGGACTATCTGGCATCGGGCGCCGCCGCCTTTGTGCATTTCCGACTGGATAGCGCAGCGCTGCCCGACCCTTTGCTCAACAACGTCAGAGCGCTGCAGTTTGATCATCAGCATCGCTTGTGGATAGGCAGCGAAGCCGGGCTTGTTCTCTGGCAGGAGGGGACTGACTGGTCGCAAAGAAAGCATCTTGCTACCCCGTCCGGAGCAGACCGGTTCAGAGTCAACCAGATTTATCAGGACAAAAAATCAGCAATCTGGATAGCCAGCACGGGACAAGGTTTGCTGCGCTGGGATGAGGATAAAAGCCAGCTGATCAGCTACCGGCATCGCGCCGAAAACCCCTACAGTCTGCCCGGTAATGCCGCTTTTACGGTGTTCGTGGATCGTTCCGATACCTTGTGGGTGGGCGGCGGTTCTGCCGGGCTGGTCCGGGCCAACCTGGGTATTCAGGGGGTTGAGCAGATCTTTCCGCGCGATTTGGCAATGAGTACGGCTGAGCAAAGCAACCAGATTTTAAGTATTGCCAGCGAGGCAGATAACCAATTATGGCTTGTCAGCGGCAGCGGCCTGATGCTGATTGACATTGCGGCGCACAAAGTTGTCCGACGATTTGTCGCTGATGCCAGGCAACCCGGCTCGCTGAGCAGCAGCACGGTGTACAGTTTATATAAGGCATCCGGCGGCACGTTGTGGATCGGCACCGCTGCGGGATTAAACCGGCTGGATCGGGGAAGCGGACATTTTAGCGTCGTGCACTTTGATAATCCTGCCAGTGACTTCGTCAGTCATATCGCTCCCGGCCGGGAAGGCATGCTCTGGCTTGCCACCGGTGGCGGGCTGATCCGCTATGACCCCGGGTCAGGCGCAATCAAACGATTTAGTCACGATCCCGCTGATACACATAGTCGCAGCATTAACTCCACCTATGTGTCGCTGGAAGATCGCAAGGGGCGGGTATGGGCTGCCGGTTCGACTAACGGTGGCGGTCTGGATGTTCTTGATCAAGCCACGGGGAAATTCAGCCATTACCTGCATGATCCGGAAAACAAGAACAGTTTAAGAGACGATCACGTAAATTGTTTGTTTGAGGACAAACAAGGTGTACTTTGGGTGGGTACCGATAAGGGGCTTAACCGGGCGGTCTTTAAACCGGACGGCCGGGTTGAATTTCTCTCTTTTTCGAAAAGCAATTTTGTAAACGACAGGATATCTGATATTGAGGGCGATAACGCAGGACAGCTATGGATAAGAACCCCA
>JBBRBS010000075.1:0-10304 GCA_038205615.1 Burkholderiales bacterium
ACCTGCCGGTTGTGCCGATGCCGGAACACGCCGCAGCAAAACCTGTGGTGAAACCCGTGATTGCCAGGCCAGTAGCGGCAGTGATTCCTGCCACCCTGGAATGGCCGGGGGGGACGCCCGTCGAGAACAGTGAGGCGCTGGCTTATGCAGCGTTATTCCGGGCGTGGGGTGCGGATTATCAAGGGCATGATCAGTGCCGGCAGGCTGAAACCATGGGTCTGCATTGTCGCGCCGCACGCGGTGGGCTGGATGAGCTGCGTCAGATGAACCGGCCTGCTGTTCTGTCCATGCAGGACCATCAGGGGCTGCAATTTTATGCCACGTTGACCCGGCTTGATGATCACTCTGCCACCTTTAGCATCGGCAGCGAAACACGCGTCGTTGCCCTGGGCGTCCTTGCAGAACAATGGTCCGGGCGCTACACCCTGCTGTGGCGCATGCCGCCCGTTACAAACGGGGAAATACAGCCGGGCGAGCGCGGCCCGAGAGTGGAGTGGCTCAGCTCTCAACTCGCGCAACTCGATGGCCGGGTGGCTGAACCCGGTCAGAACCCGGTGTTCGATGAGGCCATGGTGCGTCAGGTTAAACAATTTCAATTTATTCATGGGCTAGCCCCTGATGGCAGCGTCGGCGCTCAGACCATGATGCGGCTGAGCGCGGCGGCGGATTTGACTGCGCCGAAGCTGCTTGGCGAGCCAGTGAAAAAGGGAAGATAGGCATGTCGTATATCCTGGACGCGCTAAAAAAATCCGATCAGCAGCGTCAGCGCAGTGCTGCGCCAACCTTGTCGTCAGCAACGATCGCGATAGAGACGACCAAAAAACCGGTGTATTACGGTCTGTTTGCAGTGCTGCTGTTAGGCGCCGGTATCGTGATCGGTTTGCTACGCCCATGGCAGCCGGAGCTGCCGGTTGCTGAGGCAACCTACACCGCCGCACCTGCCCTTGTCTTGAAACAGCCTGCCGTAATGTCTGGCTACGCCTCCCCTGAAATGGTCAAAAAGTCAGCGCAGGTCTCGATGAATCCGCCTCCTGTCTTGCCTGCCGCTCCAAAAGTTGAAAAGCCGCAGGCCGCAGTCGCCATCGATAAGTCAGTGGCCGCCGTGCCTGTCGAGAAATCTGCTGATGCTGCGCCGCGAGTGTTGACTGAGCTACCTGCATTGATCCAGCAGGAGATCCCTGCGATGACGATTCAGTTTCATGCCTATTCAGCCATCCCCGCGAACCGCCTGGTCAGCATCAATTCCCTGATGCTGCATGAAGGCGAATCTTTGATGCCCGGACTTAAGCTCGAACAGATCACGGTTGAGGGGATGATCTTCAGCTACAAGGGATACCGCTTTCAGCGCGGCATCCGGTAAGCGGGCAGGGCGAGTTTTCGAGTTGAGGTCACTTATGTTTAAAATTGCGTTTGCACTCATGCTGCTTATGTCGGTGACTTCCGCTTTCGCGGGCGACACCGCGGCCGTTGTCTATTGGGATTCGGCGGCAGGAAAAGCATTGCGCGCCCGTATTCCGGCTGATGCGGATTACTGGCAGCTGAGCGCAACGTTCACTTTGCAAAGCAACCAGACCTATTGTTCCGTGGCCAGCGCCGTCACCGTGCTCAACGCCATGCCGGTCAGGAAACCCGTTGACCCGGTTTATGCTCCCAATGCCTACTTTACCCAGAGCAATTATTTCACTCCCGATGTCATAAAAGTCATCAGTCCGCAGACTGTGCTGGCTATGGGGATGACCAGGCAGCAAATGACTGAGACACTGGCTCGCCACGGTGTCAAAAGTAAGACGATCGCCGGTGACGCACTGAACGATCAGGGGCTGCGCACCTTGCTGCGAAAGACGCTGGGTGATGACGGGCGGTTTGTGCTGGTCAATTATTTGCGCGAAAGTCTGGGGCAGGAAGGCGGCGGGCATTGGTCAGTCCTGGCAGCGTTTGATGCGCCGTCCGACAGCGTCCTGATTCTCGATGTGGCCAAGTACAAATATGCGCCGGTCTGGGTCGGGATCAGTACCCTGCGGCAGGCGATAGCCACTATCGACACCACCAGCAATAAGGCGCGGGGACTGGTTATCGTATCGAAGTGATGTGAATAGCGGTTTTCAGGATCGTGCGTGTGCCACTGCCAGCTCATCCAGTTCCGTCGTGTAGCGCTGCGATACGTTGCTCCGTTTCATCACCCAGCTTTTTCTGACCCCTTCACCCAGTAATTGCACCGTGCCGCTGCCCATGCGACGGTTGATCTGATCCAGCGTTGCCATCAGCGCGCTCGATTTTTGCATCGCTGCAACATCATCGAACAGGGTGCGGGGGCGGTCGATTGCGGCGATGATGCCGGACAGCATGATCCCCGCTTTCTGGTAAGCATAGCCGCTCCGGTAGATCTGGCGCAATCCGCTCAACACCGCGCGACACAGCAGGCGCGTGTCATCAGTCGGCTCTGGCAGTGCAATGCTCAGGCTGGGTTGGTATTGCGGCGCTTTTGTCTGATTCGGATTGGTGCGGATAGACACTTGTACGCAACTGGCGACGGTGTGCTGGCGGCGCAACTTCTCGGCGGCGCGGCTGGTATAGTTGATTGCGGCTTGCTCCAGTTCGGATAAGTGAATGACGGACGTGCCAAAAGAACGCGAGCAGATGATCTGCGACCGGGACGGGGTCAATTCATCCAGTTCCAGACAGACCGTGCCGTTGAGTTCAGCTACGGTGCGCTCCAGTACCACACCGAACTCGGCGCGGATGCGTTTTGCGGGCGCGCGTTTTAAGGCCAGCACCGAACTGATGCCCATTTCCAGAAGGCGGGTTTGGGTGTTGCGGCCCACGCCCCAGACTTCACCCACGCCGATTTGTTCGAGCAGGCGATCCAGTTCGTCATCCGGCAGTTCGTTGAAATTGCACACGCTGCCAAAGCGCGGCTGTTTCTTGGCGACATGATTGGCAAGCTTGGCCAGCGTCTTGCTTGGGGCGATGCCGACGCACACCGGAATGCCGACGCACTGCTTGATGGTGTGGCGCATTCGCTGTCCGTGCCGGGTCAGCTCGTTCATGCCGGTCAGCTCCAGAAAACATTCATCGATCGAATAGACTTCCTGATCGGGTGAAAACTGCGCCAACAGCCGCATCACCCGGTTGGAGAGATCGGCGTACAGCGTGTAATTGGATGACAGGGCGATAATGCCGTGTTTTTTCGCGATGTCCTTTAGCTGGAACCAGGGGGCGGCCATCAGAACGCCCAGGTCTTTGACTTCCTGCGAGCGTGATACCACGCAGCCGTCGTTGTTGCTCAATATCACGACAGGGCGCCCTTCAAGGGCTGGCTGGAACAGACGCTCACAGGAGACGTAAAAGTTGTTGCAGTCGATCAGGGCAATCGCGCGCTGCATCTGTGGCTTGTAGCTTGTGGCTTGTAGCACTAGTGCTTGTGAATGTTCCAGCTCACCACGCCCCAGATCGAGAAATCCTGTTCGGGTTTGATGTGCATGTCGGCATAGTCAGGGTGGGCAGCACGTAGCACGTGTCCCTTGGGCGTATGCAGCAATTGTTTGACGGTAAATTCGCCGTCCACCACCGCGATGACCACACAGCCATGCATGGCGGGTAAGGCGCGGTCGACAACCAGCAAGTCGCCGTCAAAGATGCCTTTACCTTTCATCGAGTCGCCTGCAACGCGCATGAAGAAGGTGGATTCGCGATGTTCAACCAGACGTTCGTCCAGGCTGATGCGCTGCTCTGCATAATCATCGGCGGGTGAGGGAAAACCTGCCGGTACGGCGCTGCGCAGCAAGTCGCGTTGCTGATAAAAGAACTCTCTGTTCGGGCGAGTCATCGAGAGTAGCGGGGCTGCTCTGCGGGATGAAGGCAATTGCATATATATTATCTCCGGTATTTTCGAACCAGCCCAGTCAGCACGCCGAATATTTCCAGCGTGCCTTGCGGGCGGATGACGGGATAGGCAGGATTGGCGGGGCGCAGAATGAATGCGCCATTTTCGCGGTCCAGGGTTTTCAGGGTGAAATTGTCGTCCACAATCGCGACCACAATATCGCCGATGTTCGCGGTCATGCGTTTTTCTACGACGGCCACGTCGCCGTCGTGTATGCCCGCATCTATCATCGAATCCCCCTTGACCGTGATCAACGTGGTTTTGGAAGGTGTGTCGATCAGCATCTCGTCGATGATGAAGAAATCACCCTGAGTGGCTGTCACGGAAGCTGGCATGCCTGCCTGAACGGTCGACTCGGCCAGCGGACGTGCGAAAAATTGCCGTGTCGGTATCCAGGCGCCGTCCGGGGTGCGTTCGATGAAGCTAGCTTCTTCCAACCGGGTCAGGATCGCTTTGACCCAGGACTTGGAGGCGATGCCGAAAATTTCGCACAGGCGGGCATAGGAGGGGATATTTTTCCAGTCGGCGTAGTAGTCCTGAAGTTTGCTTAAGTACTCGGTATCTTTGTCGTTGTTCATCGCAATTCCTTTCAGAAGTGCTGTGTAATATAAAGAACGATCGTTCTGTTGTCAATGAAAATGCAACACCTATTCGGCGGGTTGGCAGTATTTGTGGCTATTTTGGCGAGACGTTTGTAACCGTTGTCGCCATTAAAAATGCTTTTTCAATTTAAACATGGGCCTGCTATCAGTTAGAATATTGCATGAATGAAAAAATTGTTTTTGTCAGAACGGAAAACGGCGAGGATGAGGCGCGCGGCCGCACCGCAATTCTATCCAATGACATCAAACGCGCTCTGTTGATGGTGGATGGTACCGCTTCCGTTGCTGAAATCATGAAGCGTTCTTCACCCAGTCTGCGCGGCATGTTGGAGGGTATGTTTCTCGACTTGGCTAAGGGTGGTTTCATTCAGGACAAGGATAAAGTGGCCAGGTCACCCAAGCTGGTCTCGCCACTGGCAGCATCCCCTAAAAAAACGGCTAATGATGTGGATGAACTGGATTTTACAGCAGCTTTTCGTGTGCCCACGCAAGTCATGCTGGCTGACGAAGCTGCCAAGGTGGCGGAAAAATCCCGTGCCGTTGCTGAAGTGACTGGCGCAGCAAGCTTGAATCGTGAGGCGGATGCCCGCGTGAAAGCCGAGCAGGAAGCGGCTGAGGCGAAAGCGGCTGAGCGCGCCAGGCTGGAGGAGAAGACAAGGGCGCAGGCCGCAGAACAAGCCAGGCTGCAAGCTGAGCGTCTGGCACGTGATGAAGCTGCACGTGTAAAAGCCAATCAGGAAGCCGCTGAAGCGCAGGCACTCGCCAGAGCCGAGGCAGCGCGTCGTGCCAGAACCGCAGCAGAGGCAGCACGTAAAGCCGCGCAGGTTGATGAGCAGGCGCGTGTTGCCGCTGAACTGGTCAAGGCGCAAGTGCTGGCCCAAGAGCAGTTGCAAGCAGAGGCGGCGCGTGAAGCTGCGGTGCGACTGAAGGCTGAGCAGCAAGCTGCCGAGGCGCAAGCGCGTCTTGAGGCCGAAGCGCTGGTAAAGGCGGAGCAAGTCAGGGCGGAGCAAGTCAGGGCGGAGCAAGTCAGGGCGGAGCAAGTCAGAGCGGAGCAAGTCAGAGCCGAGCAAGTCAAGGCGGAGCAAGTCAAGGCGGAGCAAGATCGCGCCCGGAAGGAAAGCGATCGGCAGCACGCAGTTGCGCGGGAAGAGGCTGAACATCTGGCCAGACAAGCCGAAGCTGCGCGTGAGCTGGCCTCGCAGGAAGCCGCGAGAGTCAAGGCGGCGGAACAGACTGAGCGTCTGGCCTGTGAACTCGCGGAACGGGTCGCTGCGGAACAGGCAAAGATTGAGATCGGGGAAAGTGCGCGCGCAACGACTTCCCTGGTAGATGCAAGGATCGAGATGGCAGAGGATATGCCGTATGAAGCGCAAACCGATGCGCAAAGGCTGGCTGCCGTTGTCAGATTGAATGCAAAGCATGCCGCAGCAGAGGATAGTATTTTTTCGGCCCTGGAAGAAGAAGCGGCGGACGCTGCTGCGGAAACAGGGGGGCCGTTGTTATCGCAGGGTGATTCCGGCAAATCACCCGTGAAGGACAGCCTGAAAGTCACTCCGCTGCCGGGTGGCAGCAGCGTTCCCGTGGCGGAGAGAAGAACCATCATTGCGACCGTGTTGTTTTTCGATATCATCGGTTACACCAAGCAGCCGGATAAAAAACAGCTCACATTAAAGCAGCAGTTCAATCGGCTGGTCACAGGCAGCCTTGATTCTCTCGATGCAGGAGAGCGAATCATTCTGGATACGGGCGACGGCGCCGCGATTGGATTCTTGCAGCACCCCACCGATGCGCTGGAATCAGCGATGCATTTTCGCGCCGCACTGATTGCCAACAAGCATTGCGATTATCCTGATTTGCGGGTGCGTGTCGGGATACATCTCGGCCCTGTCAGTCTGGTCAAGGACATGAACGGACAGATCAACATGCTGGGCGAGGGCATCAACAGCGCGCAGCGTGTGATGAGTTTTGCAGGTCCGGATCAAATCTATATTTCCCGCGCTTATTTTGAATTTGTGTCGAATCTGAGCGATGAGTACAAAGACTTGTTTCGCTATCGCGGCGCGCAACAGGACAAACATAAACGTGAACATCAAGTTTATGAATTGATGGGCGCTGAAGCGGATGAGCCTGTGCCGGCACAAGAACCGTCAAGTAATTTACCCTCCTTCAATTTCGAGGCTTTTAATACGGCGTTATCGCGGCCGAATGAAGCTGCAAGTTCGTTGCTTCAGCCGCCGGTGGCCGATTCAATGCTCATGGATGCGGCCGTCCTTAACGATGTCAACATCGAGCCTGTTGTTCGGGAAGAGGCCGTCAGCCAGGAAGCGTCTGTCATTCAGGAAGAGCCTGTCCATACAGAGGATGCGCCGCAATATTCGGATGCCGAAGCCCGACAGTTCGTCGATGCGCAGGCAAAAAAATGGGAAGAAGCCGAGCAGCGTGCAGCAGCAGAAGCTGCGCGACACAAGGCGATTCCTCAGCAGGCATCCCGGCCAGCGCCCGTGGTAAAGGCAGCTCCAGCTGCAAAGTCAGCGGCGCGCCCGAATAAAAAACCGCTGCCGTGGGGTAAGCTGGCTGCGGGATTACTCGTTTTACTCGTGGCGATCCTGTTTGCAGCGCCACTCATACTGCCGACTCAAGGTTATGTGGCGAGTATCGAACAGTCCTTGAGCGCAAAACTGCAGCAGCCGGTGCATATCGGGCGTCTGTCGGGCCGGATATTGCCCACGCCGGGTCTGGTGCTAAGCGATGTCTACATTGGCGAGGCGAAACAGATACAGGTACGGCAGGCGAAAGTGAATTTCTCAGTTGCCGGCCTGTTCAGTCCGGTCAGATCCATCGACAGTGTTGAGCTTGATGGCGTGCAGGTTAATGGCGCCGCCTTGAGGCAGGTGGCAGTCTGGTTGCAACAGACGGCCGCCGATCATCAGTATCCGATCCGGCGCATCGCGTTGAGCCATGCGCAGCTGGATGCGGACGGGGTGCAATTTTCGAATGTGGATGGCGAACTCGATTTCGATGCTGCGGGCAGATTTGCACAAGCCCGTTTGAACGCTGACGGGCATAAGCTTGCAGTGGAAATTCATGCCACGCCGGAGCAGAAGTTTATGCTGTCCGTCACGCTGCGCGACAGTGCGTTGCCGTTATTGCCGAATTGGGTCTTCGAGGATATGAAGGCCGTCGGTGAATTGACCCAGGATGAGTTGCGCATCACCGAGCTGGATAGCCGGATTATGGGTGGTATGCTGACCGGGGATGTGCGTATAAACTGGCGTTCAGGTTGGCGCGTGCAGGGTGCACTGGTGGCCAAAGTGATTCCGTTGCAGAACATCAATAAATTGCTGAGTGGAGATCTGGATGGCTCGGCACGTTTCCAGATGCAGGCGGCGAAGCTGGCTAACCTTGCCGATGCGGCGCTGCTCAATGGCGTTTTCAGCGTCAAGAAGGGGCTCATCAACGGCGTGGATGTCGTTGAAACCACCCGTTTGCATAGCAGGGAAAGTTTGCCGGGCGGCAGAACCCACTTCGACGAGTTGAGTGGCGAGCTGTCCTATGCTAACGAAAGCTATCAGTTCAGACAGCTG
This sequence comes from Burkholderiales bacterium, assembly GCA_038205615.1. Taxonomy (GTDB): domain Bacteria; phylum Pseudomonadota; class Gammaproteobacteria; order Burkholderiales; family Gallionellaceae; genus Gallionella. Next base: position 8,070 of record JBBRBS010000075.1, read on the forward strand.
AGGATGAGTGACAACGTGGTGAAAGCCTTCGGCTCACTGACGGTAAAGCGCCAGGAGCTGTCAGGGAATATTTCGGCTGATCTGCTGATGCGCCCGGGTGCGGTCGCGCTGCAAGTGGGGGGGACCACTGAAAGCCCCTCCTTGCATACCGCTTACTGAGCACCTGTTGATATCCCGGTCATGCCGCTGACTGGGTGTTCACTCTTCCAGTAGCTCAGCTACCGGATGCAACTCCTCCACATGTTGTGAGACTACCTTCACGATGACCGTGATCGGAATGCCCAGCAGCATGCCCCATATTCCCCACAGCCAGGCCCAGAACAGCAGCGAGACAAATACTGCTGCCGTATTCATTTTGGCAAAACGACCGGTCATCCAGGTTGTCACAAAGGTGCCGACGAAGGTCGCGATTGCCAGCGATGCGCCAGCGGCCAATAACCCCATGGACAACGAATCGAATTGCATAAAAGCCGCCATGCCGAGGATAGCTGCGGTGAGTGCCGGCCCTGCATAGGGTATGACATGCAGCAGTCCGGCGGCAACCGCCCAGGCGCCTGCATTTTCCAGGCCGATCCAACGCAGCGCGATCCAGGTCAGCAGTCCGACCGATGCATTGGTCACCAACAGCATGAACGTGTATTTCTGGATTGAATCGTTGATCTCATCCAAAAGATGTACGGTGATCTTCTTTTTCGACAGTAACGGTCCGGCTAGTCGTACCAGCTTGCGTTTGAAAATGTCTCCGCTGAGCAGAAAAAAGAACACAAGAAAAAACACCATGCTCGCCTGACCGAAGAAGGCAAGCGCTCCCCATGAACCTACCCAAAGGAAGTTGCTGATCTTGAAGCCGGGTTGGTCGACAACGATGTGCGTGGTGCGCTGCCTGGGCAGTGATGTAATATCGGCTTGGTTGGTCGCTTTTTCGATCGTGTTAGCGGCGGTTTGCATATTCTTCATATTACTCGACTGGTCGCTGCGTATCTTGGCGAGCCCGGCCGATAATTTGCTGGCCGCTTCAGGCAACTGCGTGAATATCCGTTGCGCCTGCCCGCGCAGTGAGTAAGTGCCGAATAAAAGCGCACAAATCACGGCCAGCATCACGATGCTGGTACCCGCGATACGCGGTATCCTGAGCCGCTCCAGCCTCACTACGAGCGGATTCAGCGTGTAGGCGAAGAGTATTCCCAGCAGCAGGGTGATCAGAAATGGCTGCGCCCAGTCCAGTGCGAATATCAACGCAACCGTTGCTAATATCCAGAGCGCAACGCCGTGCGTGGCTACCGGCATGTGAACGATAGCCGGGGGAAGGTCATTGGCGTGAACCGGACTATCCTCCGGCGCAGATTCGGAAGCTGGGGTGTCTGTTGCGGGAGGCGCGGCGTTCATGGTATCTGCACTTATCTTCTGACGACAACATCGTTTTCAATTTTAACCTTGTCACCGCTGACGACATTGGGAACGGTAGTCTGATTGAAAGTGCGTTCGTCACCCGAGTCCATTTTGACGACGATAGCGTAACTACGGTTCTTTTTTGCGACCTTCTCGATTTTGTTTCCAGCGAATGCGCCACCGACCACCCCGGCGATGGTCGCCAGATCACGTCCGCTGCCGGCGCCGACCTGATTGCCCAGTAATCCGCCCACAACGCCGCCGGCAACCACTCCCAGGCCTGATCCGCTGCCTTCAGTGTCAATCTCGTTGACGGACTGCACGACGCCGCAATGTGCGCAAACACTGGTATTGCCGGAGGTTTGATTTGACGAATAATTGTGAGATCTGGCCGCAGTTGCACGTTGTGCCGCACGTCGCTCTTTTGTAGCGTTTGCAGCGCGTTGCTCCGATGCGAATTTTTTGCGTTCATTTGCAACCGCTTGCGCCACGGCTTCATCTTGTTTTGTTTTTGCTTCAGTTTGCACCGCAGTGAGTGTATCTTGCTGATTCTTTTCAGTAATCATTTCTTTTTTTGCTTCTGCGACTGCCTGATCAACGACCAGTTTGGTTTGTGCTGCGGTATCTTCGGCAGATGGCTTGGGTGAACAGCCTGTCACCACACAGATTGCCGCCAGCGCCAACAGCGTGCTGAGCATAACGGAGATGAAAGAGCCGGGTTGTTTGAGTAATGAGTGCGAATTCAATTTGTTCCCCTTGGATGGCAGATTGGTCGGGCCAACTTAATTGTGAAGTCTTTGGTCTCAACTGCCCGCAACGCAACAACATACTCGTAGGTTCGGCCAT
>JBBRBS010000076.1:0-10296 GCA_038205615.1 Burkholderiales bacterium
TGCGCAGTGGCTTGACGGTTAGCCAGCTATCCGCCATGCTATTAACGCTTGAACTGGAAGGCCGTATTGCGACACTTCCCGGCGGTTTGTTCCAACGCATACACTAAAAGACGCTAAATTATGTTTGAAATTCTGATGTACTTGTTTGAAAGCTATATCGATGCGGGCAGCTACCCGGCACCGGACAAGCTGTCGCGTAAACTTTCTGCCGCCGGATTTGAAGGCGAAGACATCGACGAGGCTTTGACCTGGTTGTCGGCATTGCGCCTGCAAAATTCAGACAGTTATCCTGCTATCCTTGAGCATTCCGGGATGCGTTTTTTCGCCGATCTCGAATTTCAGCTTATCGGTGCCGAAGCCCGTCAATTCCTGTTGTTCGCCGAACAGCAGAAGATGATTTCTGCCATTGAGCGCGAGATCATCATTGACCGTGCGCTCGCGCTGCAACAAAAAGATTTAGGCCTGGACAAGCTCAAGCTCATCATGCTGATCGTGCTGTGGGATCGCCACCAGGATCTCAGCCCGTTGCTGATCGAAGAGCTGCTCGTTCCGATAACTTCAACTCAATTACATTAAACACCACGCATGGCAATCAATCTTCTCATCGTAGAATCTCCGGCCAAGGCCAAAACGCTCAAGAAATATCTGGGCAATGATTACGAGGTGCTGGCCTCCTACGGGCATGTGCGCGATCTCGTTCCAAAGAGCGGTGCGGTCGATACCGAAAACGGTTTCGCGATGAACTACGAAACCATTGCGCGCAACAGCAAGTATATGGATGCAATTGCGAAAGCCGCATCCACCGCTGAAAATATCCTGCTCGCACCCGATCCCGACCGCGAAGGGGAAGCCATTGCCTGGCACATTGCCGAGCTGCTCAAGGCCAAGCGGGGGTTTAAAGGGAAGAACATGAAGCGCGTGGTGTTCTATGAAATCACGCAGTCGGCGGTTCAGGCCGCAGTGGCTAACCCGCGCGAAATTGCGATGCCGCTGGTCAATGCGCAACAGGCGCGGCGTGCACTGGATTATCTGGTTGGCTTTAATCTGTCACCGCTGCTGTGGCGCAAAATCCGCCCGGGCTTATCGGCAGGACGTGTGCAAAGTCCCGCGTTGCGCCTGATCGTCGAGCGGGAGCTGCAAATCGAGGCCTTCAAAAGCCAGGAATACTGGACTGTGCACCTGGACAGCCACAAGGATCACCAGCTGTTTTCAGCCCGTCTGATCCAGTATCAGGGCAAGAAGCTCGAACAGCTTTCTATCGCCAGTCAGAGTGAATACGACGCGATATTTGCAAAGTTGAACGATGCGAAATTGCCACCCAAGGTGGTGCGGGTCGAGAAGAAGGGCAAGCAGCGTTACGCAGCAGCACCGTTCACCACTTCGACCTTGCAACAGGAAGCCGTGCGCAAACTGGGCATGTCCGCAGAGCGCACGATGCGCACCGCGCAATCGCTGTATGAAGGCGTGGACGTCGGCGGTCAGACGGTCGGTCTGATTTCCTATATGCGTACCGACTCGGTGACACTGGCGAAAGAAGCTGTGCAGGAAATTCGTGATTACATCGGAGATAATTTTTCCGGTGACTATTTGCCTGCCACGCCGCCCACCTACAAGAGCAAGACCAAGAATGCCCAGGAGTCGCATGAAGCGATCAGACCAACTTCGATCGCGCGTACCCCGGACAGTCTGCGAGACCGCCTGACGGTCGATCAGGCCAGACTTTACGAAATGATCTGGAAGCGCACGCTGGCCTGTCAGATGACGCCGGCGCGTTATGACACGGTCAGTGCTGATATACGCTTAGGGGGCGATGACACTTTGTTCCGTGCAAACGGTCAGGTGCTGGTGTTTCCGGGCTTTATCAGCGTGTACATGGAAGACGTGGACGATGCAGAAGAAGAGCAGGGCAGTCGGCTGCCGCCATTGGCTGAGGGCGATGTTTTGCCGGTGGACAAACTGTTCGGCGAACAGCACTTTACCCAGCCGCCGCCGCGCTTCACCGAAGCGAGTCTGGTCAAGTCGCTCGAAGAATACGGTATCGGTCGACCTTCGACTTATGCGACGATCATCTCCACGCTGCAAACCCGTGAATACGCGATTCTCGACAAGAAGCGCTTCATGCCCACTGATGTGGGTCGCGTCGTCACGCGCTTTTTGACTGATCACTTTACGCAGTATGTCGATTACAATTTTACCGCGTCGCTCGAAGACGAGCTGGACGAAGTGTCCGACGGCCGTCGCGACTGGATCGGTGTGCTGGATGAATTCTGGAAGGGGTTTTCCAATCTTATCAAGGAAAAGACCAATATCGAGCGTCCGCAGGAATTACTCGACGAAGCCTGTCCTGAATGCGGCAAACCGCTGGCCAAGAAATTAAGCCGCTACGGCAGCTTTATCAGTTGTACCAACTATCCTGAATGCAAATACAAGCGCAGTGTGGGCGGGGAGACGCAGGAGGATGTGCGCGTTGAGCTGGGCGTTTATCCTGATACCGCACAACCCGTCCTGTTGTTGCGCGGCCCCTACGGCCATTACGTTCAGCTGGGTGAAGTAATCGAAGGTGAGAAAGCGAAACCTAAACGTGTCTCATGGCCCAAGGAAATGCCCGTCGACCAGGCCGATCTGACCAGCGCCCTGAAGCTGTTGTCACTGCCGCGCGATCTGGGTTTGCATCCGGAAACGAACAAAAAAGTCATCGTCAATATCGGCCGCTTCGGGCCTTACATCGGCCATGACGGCAAGTTCAAATCGATTCCCCGCACCGACAGCATCTTTGACGTAAGCCTTGCGCGTGCGGTTGAATTGCTGGCGCAGGCGAAGGATGGCAATACCGTGTTGCGCACGCTGGGCGATCATCCTGTGGATAAGACCACGGTGGAGATATGCAGCGGGCGTTATGGTCCTTATGCACGTCACGGCAAGATCAACGCGACTCTGCCCAAGGATGTGCCGGTGGATGAAATTACGCTGGAACAAGCGCTGGAGCTGATTGCGGCGAAGGCTGCAAAAGGCGATACCGGGAAAAAACCGGCAAGAAAAGCGGCGGCAAAACCCAAGGCGGCAGCGAAGCCCAAAGCAGCGGCAAAGCCCAAAGCAGCGGCAAAGCCCAAGGCAGCGGCAAAGCCCAAGGCAGCAGCGAAGCCTAAGGCAGAAGCGAAGCACAAAGCAGAAGCGAAGCCCAAAGCAGAAGCGAAGCCCAAAGCAGCGGCAAAGCCCAAGGCAGCAGCGAAACCTAAAGCAGCGGCGAAGCCAAAGGCCGCAGCAAAGCCCAAGGCCGCGGTGAAACCCAAAGCAGAGAGCTAATCGAAAGCCGCTGAGAAAAAAGTCTGAATCCGTTAATGAAATCGGCAATCCTCACAGGATTGCCGATTTGCTATGGTAAGACGATACGAAATTGTCCGCCGTTAACCTGGCCGGATTCATCGGCCGTATTGCTCAATTCAATATGTCCGCAGCGCCCGTTCAACTGATGCAGGCCGGCGATTTTATGCGCCAGATGCAGGCCTAGGCCTGTGCCTGAATTGCTCACCGCAGCCGGCAGTTTTCCACCTGACATCAGCACGCTATCCGGAAATCCCGGCCCGTCATCGCACACTTGCAGAACCAGCATGCCCTCCTGCTCGAAGGCCGCCACCTGAACATGCGATCGCGCGTGGCGGCAGGCGTTGTGCAATGCATTGCCCAGCGCCATGCGAATCAGAGCATCATCAAAGAAAGCGCATGCCGGCGCGCCTTCAGCATCAACGCTAATCACAATGTCAGGAAACAATTCGCTATATTCTGCGGCCAGTATTTCCAGGAAGTCCGCCGGATTGATCGTGTCGGCATTGATCCACACACTATCTTCGCGGCTCAACAGCAACAATTCGGTCAAACGATGCGATGAATTCATCGCGATTTCCATCTCAGCCGGTGCGTCGCCGCGTTTACGCAAACGGAGCGCCAGTTCCGCGAGTTGATTTTTCACGTCGTGCATGACTGCGGTATATAGATCGTTCATCGACATTCCCCTGTTCAGTTATCCTTGAAAAAACTTTTCATCCACGAAATTTACGAAATAGATCAAAATATTAGGCTGGCTTTATGGCTCACTAAGTTGGTGAGAAACAAGGTGTGAGTAAGTATTTGAATTTATTCGTGTTTTTTTTGTGCATTTCGTGGATAACTGCGGCTTTAAGGGTTATGCCTTCAATTGTTTGAGCATCGCATCTATTTGCTCAATCTTGGGATGGTTGGGCGATTTTTTCATCAGCGCTTCCCGGTATGCCATGCATTGGTTGAGTTTTACACCGATTTTTCCATTGCGTACCAGGTCGAGTGCGATCACCAGTGCTGCATTGCCGAGTATTTGCAGATTGTTCGGCAATCGATCGGCCGCTTCGCACAACAACTCAATCGCTTCAGCTAACTGACCCGATTGGGCTTTGAGAACGCCCTCATTGTTCAGTTTGATAATCTCAGCCGCACTGGCTTCGATCAGCGCGGTCGCTTCCATCGAATTTTTGCCGGCTGCAACCATGACCGCATGGACTTTATTTTTGATAGTTATATCTTCATGGTTGTTTTGGACGGCATGGTTCAGCAGCCGGGTCGCTTCTTCTTCGCGGCCCAGTGCGAAGCAGGCATCTGCCATCGCGACCAGCGCATCCGCAGAAAAACTCGCCATGTCTCCTGTTGACATGGCTTTTTCCAATGCTGCATGAGCGAGTTCGTCGTTTCCTGCTGCACGATGAACGCTGCTCTCCGTCACGGCAAGCACGACACTGCTGTTGTCGTCAGTGAAGGTTTTTCTGGCGTCCTGCACCACGCTCAAGGCATCCGCCGTCTTGCCCTGATCGACCAGCGCGCGTGACAGCACCGCGTAGTCATTGGCTTGCCGCACCGGTGAGTGCTTGTGCTTGATCAGCGTCTCACGCATGACTTTTTCGGCGATCTCTGGCTGCCCGGTGCTCACGGCCAGCGTGCTCAATTCGCGTATGCGGTTCATCGTGCCGGGCGCGATTTCACGGGCCTTCATTAAAACTTCCAGTGCGCCCTTTTTGTTATCTGACTCGGCCAACAAATTGCCCAGAAAATCATATGCGGCCATGAATTGCGGCATTTCTACCAGAATTTCGCGGGCTATTTGTTCGGCTTCGGCTTTTTGATCGAGCTTCGCCAAGGTGCGTGCAAGACCCAATTTGGCCCAGCCGAGCGGTCGTATCACAATGACTTCGCGGTACAGCGCCTCAGCCTGCGGTGTCTGATTGTCCCGCAGCAGGGCAACCCCCTTTATCTTGCACAGGTCAAAGTAATACTTGTCGCGGTTGGCCATTAACTTGTCGCACTCGGCGATCATCTTCGGCCAGTTTTTTTGATCGGAGGCCTTATCTATCGCGGTGAAGTATTCCTGCCGGTTCAACAGCTTTTCAAAACGAATGTTGAATTCTGCTGCCGTGAAAGGCTTGAGCAAATAATCGTCCGGCGCGCACTCGGACGCTGCGACCACCTTCGCATAGGACTGTTCGGCTGTGATCATCACGAAAATGGTATTGCGATGGATCAGATCAGCAGTGCGCAAGTACTCGAGAAATTGCTGGCCGTTTGTGCTGTCGCCCAGCGAGTAATCGCACAGGATGACGTCATAATGATTGGCGGCCAGACGCTCAAGCGCCTCCCTGATGTTAGCCACGACGTGCAACTTGGCAAAACCGGAACTCGACAATGACATGCGCAACTGCGAACGCATTCCTTCCATGTCGTCAATAATCAATATCCACTTGTCTGATAGTTTGTTAACTGTAGCCAAATCAACTGCTCCGGTTTGGATTGTTGGCGTGAGTCGAACTGAAATTCGATGTCCGCCAATAATCTGAAAATGGTTGAGAAACGCGAGGCGGCATAATACACCATCAGGCAAAGCCGGCAGGTTGCATGGAGCCCGGCGGCGAGCGGAAAGGCTATGCTAATTGACCGTAGATTTCAGTCATACCGCTTTATCGATTTGCGTTGCAAGGCGAATGCGCGCCATCAGTGTATCCTGAGCATACGACTGAGTTTTACAGGATGGAATGCGTGCATTGACGTAGAATCGCAAAGAATGAAGTCCTGAATGCCACTTGATGACCATCACTACACTTGCGCCACCTTATATTGAACCTTCACAACTTGCCGATGCGCTGAAGTCTCAGGGCTATGGTGTGTTGAGTCCGTCGGGTGTCGAATCCTTCGTCGGGGATGTTAATTTCGGCCCGATTAAGGGCGGCTGGGGCGATCTGCCGCTGGATAACTTTCTGAAAGATGGCGGATGCTATCGCCGCCGCCGGCATTCCTGCTTTATTGTGAACGGCAGCTCTCTGACCCGTGTTCCACATCGCGCGCATTGCCAGCCGCTGGTCTATAACGCGCTGCACGGCGGCATGCACCGTCTGTTTGAGCCGGTAGAATCGCACACGCTGCAACAGCCGGTATGGCAGGCGTTATTGCTGGCGATAGCTGACACCTGTTCTGTTATCAAGGGCGAGCAGCCCTGGTATGTGGAAGCGCATCAGTTTCGCATCGATACGCTGAACGGCATCGGACGGCCAACCCCGGAAGGCGCGCATCGCGACGGTGTGGATTTCGTGGCAATCCTGCTGGTGGACCGTCATCACGTCAGTGGCGGTGAAAGCCGTATCTTCGAGGCGGAAGGGCCAAACGGGCAGCGCTTTACCCTGAGTGAGCCGTGGACCTTGCTGTTGCTCGATGACCAGCGCGTCATACATGAATCCACACCGATCCAGCCCACAGCGACAGGCGGATACCGCGACACGCTGGTGCTGACATTCCGCGCGGGCGGATTTCTGGAACAGACTTGAGCTAACTTAAGGTCGGAAAATGAAAATAGGTGTTCTTAAAGAGATCAAAACCAATGAGAGCCGGGTCGCGCTGGCCCCCGCTGGCGTGGCTGCATTGGTAGCAGTCGGGCACGAGGTGAGTGTGGAGTGCGGTGCGGGTGAGGGCAGCGGATTCGTTGATGAGCAATACCGGGCTGCCGGTGCGCATCTTATTTCCGATGCCGATGCGATCTGGGCGGCAGCCGAACTGATCGTCAAGGTCAAGGAGCCGATTCGATCCGAATGGCCGCATATCCGCGCAGGCCAAATCCTCTTTACCTATTTTCATTTTGCAGCCGACCGCGAGCTGACCCAGGCGCATCTTGATTCCGGCGCAATTTGCATCGCATATGAGACCGTGGCGCAGCCGGGCGGCGAGCTTTCCTTGCTGACGCCGATGTCCGAAGTGGCCGGGCGTATGGCGGTGCAGGAGGGAGCCAAATATCTGGAAAAAATGTATGGCGGACGCGGCGTTCTATTAGCCGGCGTGCCCGGCGTCGCACCGGCGCATGTGGTTATTCTCGGTGGCGGGGTGGTGGGCAGCAATGCGGCTCGTCTGGCGGCAGGCATGGGTGCGCGCGTCACGCTGCTGGATGTGTCGCTGGAGCGGCTGCGCCATCTGTCCGACGTGCTGCCCGCCAACGTGCAGACATTGTTCTCCAATCAGCACAATCTGCTCGAGCAGATCGCCAGTGCCGACCTGGTCATCGGTAGTGTGCTGATTCCGGGGGCGGCCGCACCCAGACTGATACGCAGGGAAGACCTGAAGTTGATGCTGCCCGGTGCTGTCATCGTCGACGTGGCGGTGGATCAGGGCGGCTGTGCGGAGACGACTCACCCTACCACGCATGAAAATCCGATTTATGTCGTCGACGGCGTGATTCACTATGCGGTGGCGAACATGCCGGGCGGCGTGCCGCGTACGTCCACACTTGCGCTGACCAATGCCACCTTGCCTTATCTGCTGCAGCTGGCCAACAAGGGATGGAAGCAGGCGCTGCAGGGCAGCCCGGCATTGCGTCAGGGCTTGAATATAGCTGAGGGAAAAGTCACCTATCGTGCGGTAGCCAATACGTTCGATCTTCCATACACGGCCCCGGAAAACTTTCTCTGACAGATTGCGAACAACCTGCATCAGGAACCCATTGCACTGCGCGGTGTCTCTAACACCGTCAGGCAGAAATGATTCGGGTTGAAGTATTTTGAAACATATAATTTAAACAATTGATTATGAGCATGCATATGAAAAATAAAATACTGTGGATCGTGCTGGCGTTACTTACGCTCAATACCACGCTGGCAGGACCTGAGCTGGCTCCGTTGCCGCGGCAGTCTCAGGCTGCGCTATTATCCGCTGAAGTGCTGACCCGATATCATTACCAACGCATCCCGTTAGATGACGCTGTCTCTGCGAAAATATTCGATAACTATCTGAAGTCGCTGGATAGTGAAAAGATGTTTTTCCTGCAGACTGACATCGACCGGTTTGCCGGTGCGCGCACCAGACTTGACGATGCCATACTGAATGAAGACCTGAGCATTCCTTTCGCTATTTACAATCTATATCAGCAGCGCATTACCGAACGCATCGCCTATGCCCGCTCTTTGTTGGGCAAAGACTTTGATTTTGGTCGCAAGGAAAGCTACCAATACACGCGCAAGAATGCGACATGGTCAAAATCTATCGATGAGATTAACGATCTGTGGCGCCGCCGGGTTAAAAACGACTGGCTGCGACTCAAACTGGCCGGCAAGGATGACAAAAGCATAGACGATACGATGAGCAAGCGCTATGACAAGACCTTGAGCGGCTTGTCAAAAGTCAACAGCGACGATGTGTTTCAGCGCTTTATGAGCGCTTATGCGATGGCGATTGACCCGCATACCGATTATCTGGGGATGCGCGCTTCGGAAGATTTTGATATCTCGATGAGGTTGTCTCTGGTCGGCATCGGGGCCGTGCTGCAAGACAAGGATGAATACACTACGATCAGAGAGCTGGTCGCAGGTGGTCCTGCCGCCCTGTCGGGCAAGTTGAAAGTCGGCGACCGCATCGTGGGTGTCGGTCAGGGCGAGACGAGTGTGCCTGTGGATGTGATGGGCTGGCGCCTTGATGATACGGTGGCCTTGATACGAGGCGCCGAAGATACAACGGTGCGTCTTGATGTGCTGCCTGCGGAAGCGGGCCCGGACGGCAAACACAAGCTCATCGCACTGGCACGGAAAAAAATCAGCCTGGATAAACAGGCCGCTAAAAAAACCATCATCGAGGTGAGCGACGGCGGGGTTACGCGGCACATCGGCGTCATCACGCTGCCCGGATTCTATCTGGATTTTGCGGCCCGTCAAAAAGGGGACAAAAATTTCAAAAGCGCGACCCGTGATGTATCTCGCCTGCTGGAAGAATTCAAAAAAGACCGCGTGGACAGTGTACTGATGGATCTGCGCAATAATGGCGGCGGCTCACTGGACGAAGCCATCGAGTTGACTGGCCTGTTCATCAATAAAGGCCCTGTGGTGCAGCAGCGTGATTCCAAGGGGCAGATAACGGTCTCGAGCGATGTTAATGCGGGGGTTGCCTGGAATGGGCCGCTGGGCATCCTGATCAACCGTGGCTCGGCATCCGCCTCAGAAATCTTTGCGGCTGCGATACAGGATTATGGCCGTGGTGTCATCCTCGGCGAGACCAGCTTTGGCAAGGGTACGGTCCAGTCCGTGGTCAGCCTGGATCAGCTGGTGAAAAATGGCAAGCCAAAATATGGTGAGCTCAAGATGACCATCGCGCAATTTTTCCGCATCAATGGCGGCACCACTCAGTTGCGCGGCGTGACGCCGGATATTAGCCTGCCTGCGATGATGGATGAAGAGGATTTCGGTGAGTCGACCTATGACAATGCCCTGCCATGGATGCAAATAAAGGCGGCCGATTACAGGCGTGCCGGTGATTTGAGCGGCGTCGTGCCCGGGCTGATTGTGAAGCATAAACTGCGGGTGGCGGGGGACCGGGACTTTCAGTATCTGCAGGAAGACGTCAACGAATATAACGTCAGGCGCCGGAAAAATGCGATCTCGCTTAATGAGGCCGAGCGTCGCACCGAACGTGCAGTTCAGGAAGCACGCGTAAAATTGCGTGAGAAAAATCAGGGGGGCGCAGCTGAGGCCGGCAGTTCAGAAATTCAGGATGACGGCTTGCAAGCTAACGAGCGCAACCTCGATGCTGACCTTGCGATGGAAAAAACCCGCAAAAATGCCAAGGATGTCTTGCTCAATGAGGCTGTGCATATACTCAGCGATGAGGTCGGCCTGCTGAAAACTAACGCCAGACTGGCGGCGGGCGTATTTCCCCGGCTGCGCTGAGGCCGCCCGTCAGCTGAACATCTCACCTGAATAATTCACCTGCGGTTGCCGATAGGGCTGATTAAAGGTAAGATTCCAGCCCTTT
>JBBRBS010000077.1:0-10241 GCA_038205615.1 Burkholderiales bacterium
GGTAATTGCGCTCCAGCGCATGGCGATTCCCCGCCAGCGTGCCACGTATGCTGTCGATGAAAGCCGCCAATTCAGGGTAATCCTGCAATTGCAACCGATGTTTCTGGCGAGATCGCTCGATGATCAGGGTATCGCCATCCAGCGTCATGGATTCCGCTCTGGGTTTGAGCGTGCGCTTTTCCAAGTGGTCGGGTGCGGTGTAGAACAACTCTCCGGAAGATTCCACTGGCTTGTCGAGCATCGCGATGGATTTCTTTTCGATAAAACGGGCATGATCCGAGCGGGTTTGCGCCAGGCTGTGCATCAACTGGTCAATATTCCAATCAACGGTGTGACCGATGGTGGGTGTAAGTATCAGTGCTGCGAGCAGCATCAGGCGCGGCATTGTGTGCAGAATCATTGGGGTTTTGGGGGCGCGGCACGCCAGAAATCAAAAAAATTAAACCAGTTGTAGGGCGCCTTGCGGCAGTATTTGTCGAGCAGCGCGGCATAACGGGTGATGGCCGTTTGTATGGCGGCATCGCGCTCACCACGCTCAACGGCAGAAAAGTCCGCGAGAAGATCGAAATGGATGGAATAGCGGTTGCCGCCCATATACAGGCCGGTCATGAATACCACCGGGCGGCGCAGCAATGCGGCCATGCGGAACGGCCCTGTGGGCAGGTTAGCGGGGCTGCCCAGAATTTGCACCGGGTACAGCGTATCGTCAGATGGCGTGCGGTCGACCAGCATGCCGACCACGCAGCCCTCATCCAGACGATCACGTACACTGAGCATGGAATCAATGTGCCCGAGGCCTATGATGTCCTGCACGGCTTTCGGATTGATGGCTGCCAACATCGCGTTGATTTTTTGTGCATTATCTTCGTGCATCATCATGGCGACACGCAAGTCCGTGTCCATCCTGCCCATTGCGCGGATCACTTCAAAGCTGCCCAGATGCGCGCCCATCAGGAACAGGCCATTACCTTCGGCCAGCAGGCGATGCAGTGTGTCCTCGCCGTGCACGTCAAAATCAAGCAGATCGAAGCGGTGATTGACCAGATAAACCCGGTCGTGGATGGTGGCGGCAAACGTGAAAAAATGCCGATACAGATCGCGCAAGCGTACCTGTCGATCCAGGGCGCGCTTAAGATAGTTGCCGGAAGCGCGACGGCTGGCGGGGGAGAACAGCAGAAAGTAAGCTGCGATCAGGTGCAGTACGCTGCGTGCGATGCTGCGGCCAAGATGCAGTGAAATCCATGTCATGACCCGCAGCATCAGCATATTGCTGCGCTCAGGCGTCTGCGCCCAGGCAGATTTTCCGGCCGCAGATTTCATCGCGCTGGCCCCGGTGCGATACTGCCGCTGGCAATTTTGCGTGTGCCCGCTTCGATATCAAACCGTATCGTGCCGCTGGCTGAAATGCTGTGCCGAATTACCAGTTCGTCGCCCGGAACTACCGGACTCAGGAATTTGACTGAGATGATCTCGCAAGTATCCTGCGCGATCCCGCAGGCGTCGGAAATTGTCTGAAGCGCTCTGTCCAGCAGCACGACACCGGGGAGGATAGGATTGCCGGGAAAATGTCCGGTAAAAGCAGGATGGTCGACCGGTACGGTCCAGTGTGTGGTGTGATTCATGTGCGTGTCTGAAACATCGCTTGCAATGCTGCACGCGGCAGTTTTCCGGTGCTGTTGCGTGGTAGCGCATCCACTAGCAGCAGCGGGCGCGGCAGAAAAACCGGGTCGATGTGTTCACGTAACACCGCCAGCAAACGGGGCGCATCCATCCCCGGCGCCACCGCACACGCTGCAAGTCGGGTGACCTGGTCAGCACAGGTTTCATCGGGCATGAAAAATGCGCCATCCACCACGCCAGGCAGCGAATTGAGCAGGTGATTCAGACTCGCCAGGGAATGTCGTTTTCCTCCGATATTGACTAGGTCGGCGATGCGTCCGTGCAGCAAGAAGAGCGTGTCTGTAACGGGTTCAATCAGGTCGCTCATCACGGTCGGGGTCTCGATGTGGCCGCCGCACGCGTGCACGCAATCATCTTTTGCAGTCAGTTCTATGCTGGGAAACAACTGCCATGCACAGCTTACAGTAGGGCGGCGTGTCGCAATCTGGCCTGTTTCGGTGCTGCCATAGATTTCGATTAGCTGTGTATTGCAACGTGTTTCAATTTCCTGCGCCAGCTGGGCCGACAGCGGTGCCGTGGCGGATACCACCTGTGTTATTTCGGGCAGCGCCAGATTCGCCGCAAGCCATGTGCGCAGATGCAAGGGCGAAGACACCAGCACGCGTGGAGCTGGCACGGCTGCTAATGCGCTGCAAATATCGGCCGGATAAAACGGCTGCGCATGGCTGAGCGCGCAGCCGCTCTGCCATGCCATCAGCAAGGTGGATTCAAACCCGTACATGTGTTGTGGTGGCACCGTGCCAATCAGCGTGCAGTCCGTCCTCAGCCCCAGACGCTGCGCCTCTGCCTGCACGTTCCTGACCAGTGCACCCCATGTTTTCGGATGCGGTTGCGGAGTGCCGGTCGAGCCTGATGTGAATACCACTGCGATGCGCTGCGTTATATCGATTTGCGGAATTGACAATTCGTCCTGCGGGCCGTCATCCATGACCGGGTATTTCAAATGAGGTAGCTCTAGCGTGTACGGGTCGCTGTCCGTCAAACAAAATACATCCGGTGCAAAATTCTTGATTTGCCGCACCGCTTCCGTAGCGTAGGTGGACGGCAGCAGGCTGACCTTGCCGGCGACAATGGCGGCCGCCAACCCTACGCTGAATCGGTAGCGATCGCTGCACATGTTGAGCAGGTGTCCGCCGGTGGGAAGCAATGCGGCAAGCTGGCTGACCTCATTCAGAAACTGCTGGCGCGTGACGGCGCCGTCGGTGCGCCATGCGACGATGCTGTCAGTTGATGCGTGTGATAGCAGTGGCAGCATGATTGTTAGCGGGGGCTCAGCGAGGTATTTCTGAATGCCCGCACCGCATCGAGTATGTGCGCATTCTGCATTTCGGGCAGCGCATATTTGCGTACCCGATATTCGGCAATGAACATTGCTGCTATCAGCGGAGCCGTCAGAAAATTGTCGAAAACTGACCATGTGGTCAGCGGTGCCAGGAAAAACAGTAGTGTGGACGTCAATGCCATCGCGGCGAAAAATAAAGTCCAGGCGACTGTTACACGGCGCGCGTAAATTTCATGCTGCGGCGACAGAGGGGCATGCAGCGCCTCCGCGAAACGGGTGCAGAGCGGTTGCCGTCCATTGATCAGTGTGCGCGCAAACGTCATGAACAGTATGAGCTGAATGCCCACATATTGCAGCCAGTAAACCAGTCCGAAATGCAGCTGGAGGACCGACCATTCAAACCACAGCCCAATACACGACAGTATTAATGCGCCCAGCAAGATGGGGCGCACGGGTGACTTCCATGCCAGCATCAGTGCAATCAGGATCACGGGTAATATGGATACCAGTGCGCCCAGGTTATTGTTGTGTGCGTATGTATTCGTGTAATGCGCCAGCAGTGGATAGCCGATTGCCAACGCGGCAATGTGCAGCCAGCGCAGGGTGCGGCGTGCCATCAGAGGGTTTTGTGCGTTGCGATGTAGTCAGCTAAGCTGCGCAACGAGCTGAAAATCTGCCGGTTGTCTGCGCCGTCGCTACGCAGTTGCAGGCCATAACGCTTGGAAACCGTCAGCGCAACTTCCAGTACGTCGATCGAGTCAAGTCCCAGGCCGTCGTTATATAACGGTGTGTCAGGGTTGATTTGATCTGCTGCGATCTCGAGGTTCAGGCACTCGACCATTAATTGGGCGACTTCTTGTTGTAAATCAGCAGTGCTGTGAATATTGGGTATCTGGTTATCTTGCATGGTGTTTACTGAAGGTGTGCTTTGTACAAAATTTCCGACTGGGTGAAATCAAGCGCCGAAAAGGGCGGAGACGGGAATTTATTGCTCGCAGGATACGGGTTGATATAACCGCCTGACTTTTGCGGATACTACGCAATACACAGGAATAAAGCAACGGTGCCGCAGACGGTTTGAAAATCGGCCGTACGTGCAGATACTGCGCTCTATTGACAACATGCAATCAACAGGTCACATCACACTTAGGGATTGATGTGAACCTCGCCTTCCTCAGCGGCAATGCCGCTGACCACACGACCCGAGGAAGTGCGAATCTGCACCGTTTCACCTTCGCTGGCATTGTTCAGCGCAACGCCTGTGCTGCTAAGGCTGAAACCTCCGCCCTGTACGGACATCTTCACGGACTGCCCTTGCTTGACGCTGAAAGGTGCGCGCAGCATATCTTCGCGCAACGTATAGCCTGCCGCGATGCTATAACGCAGCACTTTGCCGATCACTTGCCGGACATCCGTTAATCCGATATTTTGCGTGGTTTCGGTGGTTTGACGTGCCAGGTCTTCTTCGTGCACGATTTGACCCATCGTTAGTGGCTTGGAACTGATGAGCAATTCACGGGTGATCTTGATTTGCACCGGGATGAAAATGCTCCAGCCGTTCGGTTCCCTGCAACGCACGCCGATGGAAACGCGGCCGATCAGCTGGCTTCCGGCAGGCAGGAAGGCTTCAATTCTGCTGCAGGGTCGCAAAGCAATCCGGCGATCGATCTCATTCACGTTAAAGGCGACTTTGCCAGGCAGTCCATTCGTTTGTTGTCGTACGAAGGTATCGACCGTTGCAATAAGCGCGGCGTGATCCTGCTGAGGGACTGCGAGGGCGGTTGCGCAGAAGAAACAGGCAAGCAGCAAAAGATTTTTCATGGGTGGTATTGTGCGTCTCGCGGGCTTATAAGGGAAGTGTTGAATAACCCGGAATTGAGGGGGAAAGTTGCCGTTAATCGGCGGATGGCAAGGTCAAAGCGCGACATAATATGCCTGTCATGAAAATTGTAACTGGCAAGCCGGGGGCGAGATGATCAATAAATTGGATGAGGCACTGCGTTTTAATCAGACCGCGTTGAGTCTGCGTGGTGCGCGTCAGGAATTGCTGGCTTCCAATATTGCCAATGCTGATACGCCAGGTTACAAGGCGCGGGACATCAATTTTGCCACTGCGCTGCAAAATGCCGTCGCAGGCTCCTCTGTCAAACTGCCTCTGGCAACAAGTTCTGCGATGCATCTGGAGGGGAATTCCGGCAGCACAGTGATGGGTGCGCCGGTGCAGTATCGCAGACCGGTTCAGCCGAGTGCGGATGGTAATACGGTGGATATGGATGTGGAGCGCGCGCAGTTTGCCGACAATGCCTTGCGCTACGAAGCCTCCGTGAAATTCACCAGCGATGAGTTGAAAGACATGTTGACGGCGCTGCAAGGCTAATGAAAAGAGGAGAGTGTTGTGTCTCTGTTTAATATTTTTAATGTAGCGGGTTCCGGTATGGCTGCGCAGTCGCAGCGCCTGAACGCGGTTGCCAGTAATCTGGCGAATGCCGATAGTACGACCAGTGCGGATGGCATTCCGTATCGCGCTAAGCAAGTGATTTTTGCCGCAACGCCGATGGGTGGCGCAGATGTGCAAGGCGTGAAGGTGGTTCGCGTGGCAGAAGATACCTCGCCGATGAAGATGGTATACGACCCCAAGCACCCGATGGCGGATGCGAAGGGGTATGTGTCCATGCCGAACGTCAATGTAGTCGATGAGATGGTGAACATGATCTCGGCTTCCCGCGCCTATCAGAATAACGTGGACGTGTTGAACACGTCTAAAACACTGCTGTTGAAAACGCTGACGATCGGCCAGTAGTGGGAACTGCTTTGCATTTTTCTGCTCAAAGTTCGCAGCTAACGACTTAACGATTAACGACTAAAGGAACAATCATGGTTACCGCGACGAATAGCGCAACAAATTCCAGTGCAGTGTTTGCCGCTTTGAATGGAGCTGGCACTTCAACGGCTACGGCATCGGCGGCGACGGCCTCTCAGGATCGTTTCATGAAGTTGCTGGTCACGCAGTTGAAGAATCAGGATCCGCTCAATCCGATGGATAACGCGCAGATGACGTCGCAAATGGCGCAAATCAGCACGGTGAGCGGAATCGATAAATTGAATGCCACGCTGCAGGCGTTGAGTGCCAGCATGACGCCAAATCAGACGCTGCAGGCGGCCAGTATGATTGGTCATGGTGTGCTGGTGGCGGGCAATGGTGTTGATTTGGCGGGCGGTGTCGGTCTGGGTGGCTTTGATCTGACGCAGCCTGTAGATAGTGCGAAGGTGTCGGTTTATGATCAGACAGGGGCGCTCGTAAGCAGTATCGATCTGGGCGCTCAGCCGGCTGGCGTCATCAAGTGGCAATGGGATGGCAAGGATAATGCCGGAACTGCTCTGCCGAATGGTGCCTATACATTTAAGGTTGACGCGTCGCAGGCAGGCAATATCGTTGCGGCGACCGGCTTGCAGTACGGCGTGGTGGGTAGTGTCACGCAGGGCGCACAGGGTGTTGAATTAAGTGTGGGGCAATTGCAAAATATCGCGCTCGCTCAAGTTAAGCAAATTCTATAGAGTCAGGAGAAGATCATGGGTTTTCAACAGGGTTTGAGCGGTTTGAATGCGTCAGCGAAACATCTGGATACCATCGGTAACAACGTTGCGAATGCTAGTACGGTAGGATTTAAACAGTCGCAGGCGCAATTTGCTGACATGTTCGCAGCCTCCCTGTCGGGTAGTGGTGGCCTGCAAATCGGAACCGGGACTAAGCTCGCGGCTGTTGCACAACAGTTCACTCAAGGCAATATCACCAATACCAGCAATCCGCTGGATACGGCCATTAGCGGGCAGGGGTTCTTTCGGATGACCGATGCAACCGGTGCTGCGTTTTACAGCAGAAATGGCCAGTTTCAAGTCGATAAGAATGGTTTTTTAGTAAATAATCAAGGGCATACTGTGTCCGGCTATCTGCCGAATGCCGCAGGTGTAATTACTGCGACGGCTCCTGTGCCGTTGCAACTCAATTCGGCCGATTTGAAACCAAATATGACGACAACAGCGATCGTCGGGGCGAATCTTGATTCGCGTGCAGCCGTGCCGCTAAACCCGGTTTTCAGTTCAATCGACCCGACGTCTTATACCAGTTCAACCTCATTGTCGGTTTATGATAGTTTGGGTGCCAATCACGTAGGGACACTGTATTTTCAGCGTCAGCCGATTGCGATTCCGGCGGCAACGGTGCCCGCTATTCCGGCTCTTGCAACTACGGTCGCGCTCCCCTCAGTGGCAGGGCTGTCGATTGGCAACACGATCACGATTCCCGGCGCAGGTGCGGCAGCGGCGGCGTTGATCGTCACGATTTCCGGTATCGCTGCCGGTGTCGCTCCCGCCGGGACAGTGACCTTCACTCCGGCAACGAGCACCGCAGTCGCGGCGGGTGCGGCTGTTACGACTGACGCGCCATCATCCAATTGGAATACCTATTTGACAGTTGATGGAGTTGCTGTTGCGGGCGCCGCTACGCCGCAACTTGCGACGCTTACTTTTGATTCGCTGGGCAAACTTGTTTCAACTATTCCGGTCAGTGCGCCAGTCGGCAGGGTCTCAACTGCCGCCTTGTTTCCTGCCTCGACTACCGTTTCCACCACACAGGCGCTCGCGTTCGACTTCGGTTCACCGACTGCGGGTACGACGCAATTCGGCGGCACGTTCGGCGTCAATACATTGACTCAGAACGGGTATACATCGGGACGTCTGAATTCGACCAGTACGAGTGCTGATGGCACGATTCTGGGCCGCTACTCCAATGGCCAGTCGCGTTCAATGGGGCAAGTCGTGCTGGCAAACTTTACCAATGCGCAAGGATTGCAGCCGGTCGGGAACAATGAATGGGTGGAAACATCTGCATCGGGAGGCCCGCTGGTGGGTGCGCCAGGGTCAAGTAGTCTTGGTATTTTGCAATCCTCTGCAACGGAAGACTCGAACGTGGATCTGACGGCTGAACTGGTCAATATGATTACCGCACAGCGCGTTTATCAGGCCAACGCGCAGACCATCAAGACACAGGATCAGTTGCTGCAAACCATTGTGAGCCTGAGATAACGTGAAACAGCTAGTAGCTGGTAGCTAGTGCTTAGGAGTATGTTATGGATAAGCTGATTTATACCGCGATGACAGGTGCTTCACATGTGCTGCAGCAGCAGGCAGCGGTGTCGGAGAACCTGGCTAATACGAGTACCCCAGGCTTTCGGGCGACGTTAAATACCTTCCGAGCCGTGCCACTGGTAGGTGAAGGCTTGCCTACCCGCACCTTCGTGGTTGATTCTACGGCAGGATTTGATTTTACCCCGGCCGCTTTTCAACCCACCGGGCGCGCGCTAGATGTGGCGGTCAACGGCACGGGCTGGATTGCCGTGCAGGCGGCGGACGGCAAAGAAGCATATACGCGCAACGGCAGCTTTCAAATCAGTTCGAGCGGGGTACTGCAAACGCGCACCGGACAGAATGTGCTGGGTGAATCTGGCCCGATTACGATTCCACAGGGTACGCAGCTCACGTTTGCAAAAGATGGTACGATTTCGACCGTTCCTGAAGGAAATCAGGCAACCTCAGTCGTTGTTGTGGGACGACTGAAGCTGGTTAACCCGCCCCCGGCGCAACTGGAGCGCAGCGGAGATGGCTTGTTTCGGCTGATAGATGGTTCCGTGGCGCCCGTGGATGCCAAAACTGAAGTTGTTCCCGGTAATCTGGAAGGCAGTAATGTGAGTGCGGTAGAAATGATGGTGAACATGATTTCACTGGCGCGAAAATTTGATATGCAGATGAAGATGCTGACGACGGCGGATAACGATGCGAAACAAGCCAGTTCGATAATGAATATAGCGGGATAGCAGGTAGCTTGTAGCCTGTAGTAAATTAATGAGCAGCCGGCTATTGGCTACCAGCCACGTGCCGAGTAATAACGACTAACGACTAGGAGCTAACGTTATGATACGTTCTTTGTGGATTGCCAAAACAGGTCTGGATGCGCAGCAAACCCAGATGGATACGATTGCCAATAACCTGGCTAACGTGAGTACGAATGGTTTCAAACGATCGCGTGCAGTCTTTGAGGATTTGCTGTACCAGACGATCCGTCAGCCTGGTGCGCAGTCCTCGCAGCAAACCCAGATTCCATCAGGCTTGCAGATTGGCACCGGTGTGCGACCTGTGGCCGCCGAGCGTATTCACACTCAGGGTAATCTGCAGCAAACTGGTAATCAGCTGGATGTGGCAATACAGGGCAGCGGTTTCTTTCAGGTGTTGATGCCGGATGGTACGACAGGATATACGCGCGATGGATCATTTCAGCGTGATAGCCAGGGGCAGATGGTGACAGCGAGCGGTTTTGCTGTGCAGCCTGCAATTACGCTGCCGGCTAATGCTATTTCCGTGACCATCGGTCGGGATGGTGTCGTTTCTGTGACTCAGCCAGGTGTGGCAGCACCTGTTCAGGTCGGCAGTATGCAGGTGACGACTTTCATTAATCCTGCCGGATTGATGAGTCAGGGCGAGAACCTTTATCAGGAAACCGCTTCGTCTGGCACGCCCAGCGTGAATGTTCCAGGTACTAATGGCAGCGGTTTGCTGAGTCAGAACTATGTAGAAACCTCGAATGTGAATGTCGTAGAAGAGATGGTCAACATGATTCAGACGCAGCGTGCCTATGAGATCAATTCCAAAGCAATCACCACCTCGGATCAGATGTTGCAAAAATTGACACAAATGTAGTGAAACTCTTGCGGCGATTGCGTGTCTCTGTAAACCTCGCAATCGTTTTACAAGCGGTTTGATCGGGGATGTGGCAGGTTATCTTTTTCGGGTTGAAGGGGCAAGAATTGAGAAATGAGAAGTGGGGAATACGAGGTTTATGTTATCTGGCTTCGTGTATTGTGCTGGCAGGATGTTCTGCAACGGTGCCGCCGACCCATATTCATCAGCCTATGACAGCTACACCTGTAAGCCAGCATGTTGTGGTACCGGCAGACGGGTCTATATACCACGCCGGGATCAATGAGCGTCCGCTTTTTGAGGACAGGCGTGCACGCAACGTGGGCGATATTCTGACCATCAACGTAGTCGAGAGCACATCCGGTAGTCGCAAGGCGAGCGATGGTTCAACCAGCGCTAATGCTATCAATGCCGCGACACCTACGGTGAGCGTTGGAGCCACTGCATTGTCCAAGCTGCTGCTGAAGCCATTTAGTGTGGCCAGCAGCAACAGCAATAAATCCTCAACCACAGGAACGGGGGCGGCGAG
>JBBRBS010000078.1:0-10015 GCA_038205615.1 Burkholderiales bacterium
GCATGAATTACCTGCACGGCCATGTATACGGGCTGTATTACGTAATGTGCCTGAAGGGTATCGAAGCCTGCCTGAAGGAAGACTACCGGCAACTGGAATTAGGTGTGACTTCATACCATTTCAAGCATCTGCTGGGCAGCCAACTGGTTGAAACCTGCCTGTATTACCGGCACAACAATGCACTGATCAATTACCTGCTCGGCAAGCTGAGGTTTTTGATCGAGCCGACAGCGGATGAGTTGAGGTAAAATCAGCGCTGCCATCGCGTCGGCGACGACGCAAAACCTGACTGGAACAACACATCATGCTGTTAATGATCGACAATTACGACTCCTTCACCTACAACCTGGTGCAGTATTTCGCTGAACTGGGTGCGGATGTGGAAGTACATCGCAACGACGAAATCACGGTAGATGAGATCGAAAAGATGAATCCAGAGCACATCGTCGTGTCGCCCGGCCCGTGCACGCCGAACGAGGCGGGAATTTCGGTCGCAACCATAAAACACTTCGCGGGCAGAATTCCGATCCTCGGCGTATGTCTGGGCCATCAGAGCATCGGACAGGCTTTCGGCGGAAAGATCGTGCACGCCAGACAGCTGATGCACGGCAAGACGTCCTTGATCCATCACCACAACAACAGCGTATTCACCGGCTTGGCCAACCCGTTCACCGCGACGCGCTATCACTCGCTGGTGATTGAACGCGAGAGCCTGCCCGACTGCTTGGAGATCACCGCCTGGACCGACGACGGCGAGATCATGGGCGTGCGCCACAAGACGCTGCCCGTGCACGGCGTACAGTTCCATCCGGAATCGATCCTCACCGAGCACGGCCACGACATGCTGAAAAATTTCCTGGAAGGCTGCCCATGATCACCCCACAACAGGCGCTGACCAGACTGATCGAGCAGCGTGAGATTTTTTACGATGAGATGCTGTCCCTGATGCGCCAGATCATGAGTGGCGAAGTCTCAGCCGCACAGATCGCTGGCATCCTGGTGGGCCTGCGCGTCAAAAAAGAGACCGTGGGAGAAATTTCCGCCGCCGCTTTCGTGATGCGCGAATTTGCCACCAAGGTTCCTGTCACGAACCGTGAACATCTGGTGGACACCTGCGGCACAGGTGGCGACGGGATACAGACTTTCAACGTGTCGACCGCCAGCGCCTTTGTCGCATCGGCGGCCGGCGCACGGGTCGCCAAGCACGGCGGTCGTTCTGTTTCATCAACCTGCGGCAGCGCGGATGTGCTGGAAAAACTCGGCGTGAACATCAACCTGACGCCGGAACAAGTCGCGCACTGCGTCGACACGATCGGCATCGGCTTCATGTTCGCCCCCAATTTTCACGGTGCGATGAAGTACGCAGCCCCGGTGCGCCGCGAACTGGGCATCCGCACAATGTTCAACGTGCTGGGTCCGCTGACCAATCCTGCCGGTGCTGACAATCAGGTGCTCGGCGTTTTTCATACCGATCTGGTCGGCATCATGGCGCGCGTATTGCAACGCCTGGGCAGCCACCATGTGCTGGTGGTTCACGGCGCAGACGGAATGGATGAAATATCAATAAATTCAGATAGTTATATCGCCGAACTGAAAGCCGGGGAAATCAGCGAATACACCGTCAGCCCCGAACAGTTCGGCATGGAGCGTGCCTCCAATGAGCTGCTGCGCGTGGCGAATGTAACCGATGCCTGTGCGATGCTGCGCGGCGTTTTAGACGATCAGCCCGGCGCACCCCGCGACATCGTGCAATTGAACGCGGGTGCCGCAATTTACGCAGCAGGCCTGAGTTCTACGCTGAGCGATGGCATCGCGCGTGCAGCCGAGGTCATCGCCAATGGCTCTGCAAAAGCAAAACTGGCAAGTCTGATCGCATTCAGCAATCAATTTTCAGAACAGGCCTAGTCCGGCCCGATTTGACTCTCCCGGTACTGTATTCTTTCCGCCGCTGTCCTTATGCGATGCGCGCACGCATGGCGCTGCATGCCAGTGGTGTAGCGGTCGAATTACGCGAAGTCGAGTTGCGCAACAAACCCGATCACATGCTGGCAGCCTCACCCAAGGGCAGCGTGCCGGTTCTGCTGCTGCCCGACGGGCGCGTGATTGACGAGAGCTGGGACATCATGCAATGGGCCTTAAACCTGCATGACCCGGAAGGCTGGCTGGGCGATCAGGGCGCATTCGTTCACGCCGCCGAGTCATTGATCCATACCAATGATACCAGCTTCAAACAAAGTCTTGACCGCTACAAATACGCCGATCGTTATCCTGAGCAATCACGAGAAGATTACCGTGCGCAGGGCGAATTTTTTCTGCAGCAACTGGAAGACTCCCTGCGCGTGAGCCGTTATTTGCTGGGCGATGCGCTGTCCATCGCCGATGCAGGCATCTTTCCGTTCATCCGCCAGTTCGCCGACGTCGATAAACACTGGTTCGCGCAGGCCCCCTATCCATTGCTGCGCATCTGGCTGGCTGACATTTTAGATTCGCCCCGCTTTGCGGCGATCATGCAAAAGCATCCAGTCTGGCTGCCTAATCCTGAATATCGCTCTTGAAATATTGCAAATCTGCTCCATCTATCCGCCACTCTTTCAAAACGTCAAAGGACAGATATGACCGCCAGTACTAATCGTGAAACGATGGGATTTCAGACAGAAGTAAAACAACTTCTGCAATTGATGATCCACTCCTTGTATTCCAATCGCGAAATTTTCCTTCGCGAACTGGTCTCCAATGCATCGGATGCGTGTGACAAGCTGCGTTTCGAAGCGCTGCACAATGACTCGATGTTCGAGAATGACTCCGAGCTGCAAATCAGCCTGAGCTACGACAAGGAAGCGCGCACGCTGACGATTGCCGACAACGGCATCGGCATGAACCGCGACGAAGTCATCAGCAATCTGGGCACGATCGCCAAATCCGGCACGCGCGAGTTCTTCTCCAAACTGTCCGGCGACCAGCAAAAAGATGCAGGGCTGATCGGCCAGTTCGGCGTCGGCTTCTATTCCGCGTTTATCGTAGCCGACAAGGTCGTGGTCACGACCCGCCGCGCAGGCGAGACGACCGATCAGGGCGTCTCCTGGGAGTCGGATGGCGGCGGCGAATTTACCCTCGAGATGGTCGAAAAGGCACAGCGCGGCACCACGATCACGCTGCATCTGCGCGAAGACCAGGACGACCTGCTCTCTGGCCACAAGATCCGCTCCATCGTCCACAAATATTCCGACCATATCATCCAGCCTATCGTGATGAAGAAAGAGGAATGGAAAGACGGCAACCAGATCACAACGGACGAAGAAGAGACAGTGAATCAGGCTTCCGCCTTGTGGGCGCGTTCCAAGAGCGATATTTCCGACGAAGAGTACAAGGCGTTCTACCAACATGTCGGTCACGACTATGAAGACCCGCTGGCCTGGACACACGCACGCGTGGAAGGACGCCAGGAATATACCCAGCTGCTGTTCATCCCCGCCCATGCACCGCTCGACATGTGGGATCACAACGCCCAGCACGGCATCAAGCTGTATGTAAAGCGCGTGTTCATCATGGACGATGCAGAACAGTTGCTGCCGCCTTATCTGCGCTTCGTGCGCGGGATCGTCGACTCCAACAACCTGCCGCTGAACGTGTCGCGCGAAATTCTTCAGGAATCCAAGGACATCAAGGCGATCCGCGAAGGTTGCACCAAGAAGGTGCTCGGCCTGCTCGAAGATCTGTCGACCAGCGATGCCGAGAAATTCAGCACGTTCTGGGAGCAATTCGGTCAGGTCATCAAGGAAGGCGTGGGCCAGGACTTCGCCAACAAGGATCGCATCGCAGGCCTGTTGCGCTTCGCCTCGACCCACACTGATACCAGCGCTGAAACCGTATCACTCAGTGAGTACATCGGCCGGATGAAGGAAGGCCAGGACAAGATTTACTACATCACAGCCGACACCTTCAATGCCGCTAAAAACAGCCCCCATCTGGAAGTATTCCGCAAGAAGGGCATCGAAGTGTTGCTGCTCTCGGCACGCGTGGACGAGTGGGTCGTGGGTTCACTGAGCGAATTCCAGGAAAAGTCTCTGGTATCGGTTGCCAAGGGCGGCCTTGATCTGGGTACACTCGAAGACGAAGCCGAGAAACAGGATCAGGAAAAACAGGCCAGCGAATACAAAGATCTGACCGACAAGATCAAAACAAGTCTGGGCGGTCGCGTCAAGGAAGTGCGCGTCACGCATCGCCTGACTGATTCACCCGCCTGTCTGGTGGCGGACGAAGACGACATGAGCGGCAACATGGCGCGCATGCTGAAAGCGGCCGGCCAGAAGATACCTGAAACCGTACCCTTCCTGGAAATCAATCCACAGCATCCGGTGGTGATTCGTCTGAAAGACGAAGCGCTGCACTTCGATGACTGGGCTGCGGTGCTGTTCGATCAGGCATTGCTGGCTGAAGGCGGACAACTG
Source organism: Burkholderiales bacterium (assembly GCA_038205615.1). Classification (GTDB taxonomy): domain Bacteria; phylum Pseudomonadota; class Gammaproteobacteria; order Burkholderiales; family Gallionellaceae; genus Gallionella. The sequence goes on from JBBRBS010000078.1 coordinate 4,449, forward strand.
GACGATCCAGCCGGATTCGTCAAGCGCATCAATCATCTGATGCTGGAAATGCGCGCAAGCTGACACGATAGTGTCATTCCGGCGGAAGCCGGAATCCAGTAATCAACAGGGCCGGAGAAATCCGGCCTTGTCGTATCTACCGTTTCATTTCTGCGAGAAAATCTGCCACGGTCGGATAAAGCAATTTCACTTTCAATTCCGTCTTGATGCGCCCGTTGGTGAGCCTGCGCGATTCATTCATGAATGAGTACATGATCGGTGACACCGCGCGCTGCACCTCTACACGTGATAGACGCGGCGCATGCGGCAAGCCGTATGCATCCGCCACCGCATCAAAATACGCGCCCATTTTCATCTGGCTGTCGTCACTGGCATGATAAATACGGCACGGTTTGCCGCGCTGCAACGCCGCCACAGAAATGCGCGCCAGATCGTCGGCGTGAATGTGATTGGTATAGCCGTCCTCTGTATCCACGATGCACGGCTGCTGCAAACGGCCCAACGGCAACCTGTCAGCGGCGTAGATACCCGGCACGCGCAAGATGCTGGCGTTCACGCCATTGCGTCCGGCCCAGTCGCGGATTTGCAGCTCGGCATCCACCCGCAGCCTGCCGCGCACAGCCTCCGGATTAACCGGCCGGGTTTCGCTGACACTCTCGCCGCGACAATCACCATACACGCCGCTGGTGCTGATATACACAAGACGTGAAGGCAGCCGGCCCTGAGATAAGGCGCCGAGCAGATTGCGCGTGCGCGTATCAGAGTCCCCGGTCGACACAGGCGGCGCGAAGTGCAATACCGCATCGGCCAGCCCTTTGATGCGCGCCAGACTCGCGCGATCATCCAGGTCGCCGACAATCGGCACCGCACCGAGACGGCGCAATCCGGCGCAGTAAGCCGGGTTACGCACCAGCGCGTACACGCGATAGTGTTTCGTGAGCAAGGGGATGGCACGCTGCGCCACATCACCACATCCGACAATCAGAATTCGTTTCATATCTGATTATGCGTTAAAATTCGTACTTTCGCGTAACAGCTCCATCTACCTGTACAGATCATGACCTTTCAAACCACGATACAGCCCAGCGGCCACCAATTTCCCATCATTGATAATGAAACCATCCTCGAAGCCGCGCTGAAACACGGCTACGTTCTGCCTTACAGCTGCCGCGACGGCGTGTGCGGCGTATGCAAGGGGAAAGTGTTGCAAGGCCAGGTTGATCACGGCAAAACTGGCGCGTTGTCCGAGGCTGAAAAAGACTGCGGCTTGGCCCTGTTCTGCTGTGCAAAGCCGAAGTCCGATCTGGTGATCGAATGCCACGAGGTGAACGCGGTCAAGGATATTCAGGTGAAGACCATGCCTTGCCGTGTGCATAGCATGGAAAAGCCGGCTGACGATGTGATGGTGCTGAAGCTCAAGCTGCCAGCGAATGAGCGCCTGCAATTTCTGGCAGGCCAGTACATCGACATCCTGCTCAAAGACCAGAAGCCGCGCAGCTTTTCGCTGGCCAATGCCCCGCACAGCGATGATTTTCTGGAGCTGCACATCCGCAACATCGCGGGCGGCGCGTTCACCCATCACGTATTCGAGGAAATGAAGGAGCGCGACATCCTGCGCTTCAAGGGTCCGCTGGGCACCTTCTTCCTGCGCGAAGATTCCGACAAGCCGATCATTTTTGTTGCCTCCGGCACCGGTTTTGCGCCGATCAAGGCCATCATCGAACACGCGCTGTACATCGGCATCAAGCGCCCAATGCACTTCTACTGGGGCGCGCGAAAACTCTCCGACCTGTACATGCTGGATATGGCCAAACAATGGGAAGCGCTGGGCATTAAGTTTACACCGGTGCTCTCTGACGCGCTGCCCGAGGATGAATGGCAAGGCCGCACCGGCTTCGTGCATCGCGCCGTCATGGAGGATTACAGCGACCTGTCACCTTACGTCGTGTACGCCTGCGGCGCACCTGTCGTCGTTGAAGCCGCGCACACCGACTTCACCACAGGGCGTGGCCTGCTGAATGAATCGTTCTTCTCGGACGCCTTCACCTTCACTCCCAAGACCCCGGCCGCTTAGTTTTTAGCCGGCGGCAGGCCGGCAGTTTTTGGCGGGGTCGTGTTCCGCACCCCGCCGAGCCGTCAGGCTACCCCGCTACTCTCAGCACCAATCCTTTTAAATATGCGCCTTCCGGAAAGCTGAGCAACACCGGATGGTCGGGGCTGGCGTGCAGGTGATGCACGATCTGCGCGTCCACACCCGCATCGAGTGCCGCACCGGCGATGATTTTCTGGAACAGTTCCTCGTTGATGCCGCCTGAGCAGGAATAGGTAAACAGCAAACCACCCGGACGCAGCAACTTGAAACCTAACAGGTTGATATCCTTGTAGCCGCGCGCGGCTTTTTCGGCAAACGCTGCGGTCGGTGCGAACTTGGGAGGATCGAGGATGATCATGTCGAACGTTTTACCCTGATCGCGCAATTTGCGCAGCGCGACAAACACATCCGCGTCCTGCCATTCGGCACGCGATTCATCCAGACCGTTGCGGGTCAAATTCTCCGCCGCAATGTGCAATGCATCAGCCGATGCATCCATCGACAGCACCGATTTTGCCCCGCCGCGCAACGCATACAGCGAGAAACCGCCCGTGTAACAGAAACAGTTCAGCACGTCTTTGCCGAACGAGAGCGTTTCGGTAAGCTTACGATTGTCGCGCTGATCCAGATAAAAGCCGGTTTTTTGCCCTTCGGCCACATCCACGCCGAAACGCAGGCCATGCTCGATTACTTCTACAGTTTCGGGGAGCGTGCCGCGCAGCACACCGCAGCGCTGCTCCAGCCCTTCGAGCGTGCGCGAGTCGGAATCAGAGCGCTCATAAATACAAGTCAGTTTACAGATGTCCTGCAGGATATCAGCGATCGCTTCGCGCCAGTGTTCAGCGCCCGCGCTGCCGATCTGCATTACCAGCACGTCGCCGTACTGATCCACGATCAGTCCCGGCAGCCCGTCCGATTCGGCATGGATCAGACGCATACCGCTGCTGTCTTTCGCCAGGTTGAGTCCGGTTCGTCCGGCTATCGCTGTCACAATTTTACGGCGGAAAAAGGCGGCATCAATCGATTCCTCCTGATTCCACGACCAGACCCGCGCGGTGATTTGCGATGCGGCATTGTAAGCGGCCCAGGCGATAAATTTGCCCGCAGAATCCTTCACGGGCAAGGTATCGCCGCTGACAGGCGCGCCGTCGATGCGCTCAACCGCACCGGAAAACACCCACGGATGGCGGCGCAGCAACGATTTCTCACGCCCCTCGCGGAGCATGATCGCAGGTGTCGCGTCGGCATTGCCTGCGACAGGTGCGCTGCGCGGCTGGCTTGCAGCAGCCTCGGACGGACGCGCATCGCGCTGGGTGCGTTTGCGAAAATCGCGATTGCCCTGCGAGGCACGGTGCGGGGTTGAAGGTGAACGTTTAGCTTTGTCTGTCATGGTTTTCTCTTGGCGCGCGGATGCGCGGCGTCGTAAATTTTGCTCAAATATTGAAAATCGAGGTGGGTATAAACCTGCGTGGTGGAGATACTGGCGTGACCCAGCATTTCCTGGACCGCGCGCAGATCGCCGGAAGATTGCAGCACATGGGTGGCGAACGAGTGGCGCAGCACATGCGGATGCACGTTGCTGTCGATGCCTTGTCTGATGCCCCATTGCTTCATGCGCAGTTGTACCACGCGCGGCGAAATGCGAGCCCCTCGCACGCCGACAAACAGAGCAGTTTCGCCAGCGTTGGCCAGTTGCGGCCGCACGGCCAGCCATGCGTTTAACGCGCTAATGGCAAAGCCGCCGAGCGGCACGATGCGCGTCTTGTTGCCCTTGCCGGTCACACGCACCTCCCCTGCTGTGAGCTCGAGCTGCTCCGGTTCGAGACCGACCAGTTCGGCCAGTCGCAGCCCTGATGAGTAAAACAGCTCGAACATCGCCTTGTCGCGTATCGTATCCGGCGTATCGCCCGGCAGATCGACCAGACGTACCGCCTGGTCGGGCGACAACACTTGCGGCAAGGCCCTGAGTGACCTAGGCGCGCGCAGGCCGACGCAGGGATTATCAGTAAAGCCGTGATCGCGCAGCAGGTAATTATAAAAACCGCGCCAGGCCGACAACAGCCGTGCGAGCGAACGTCCGCCAAGACCTGAGCCGTGCAACTGAGCGATATAGCGGCGGATATGCTGCACCTTCAGGTCAATCAGTGCATTGCCTGCGCTCAGTTCGAACAGCTTTGCCAGATCGCGCGCGTAACTCTCGGCGGTCAGCTTCGAATAGCGCTTCTCATTGAGCAGCCACGCCAGATAGCCCCGCGAATACTTGTCGTTGAGGTCTACACCCGCACTCACGTCTGTCTCATGCATGGCTAATGCAACGCTGCTTCTATCCGTTCGTGTTGAGCCCGCCGCACCGACATCATATTAAATCTATAATAATCAAATGATTGCAAATATGCTTCGGCTAGCTCAGGGTGAACGGGATTTTTAATTTTCGTATCCTTATTGCTCGATATACGGATGCATCGCGCTCTCGGTCGCCTCGGCGATACGCTGCAAAAATACGCTACCCATCTCCGGATAGAAGCGTTGCTTGTCTTCGGAGGCCAGCACCAGCATGCCGAAAGACATCCCGCCTGCACGCAACGGCAGGTACGCGTAAGAGTGCAGCAACGGGGCGCTTTCGCCGAACCAGCTGGCGGTTTCGTGCGCCGCCTGATGCAGGCAAACGGGCTTGGCCTGCATATCGGTAAACATCAGCACTTCCATGCTGGGCGGGCTGATCTGCCACAATTGCAGCGCGACATGCGGCACGGCAAAAATGTCATGCAGCATGTGTTTGACCATCTCCTGCACCGTAAACAGATCGCGGGCGGCAAACAGCGAAATAGTGAACTCATGCACCTTGTGTTGCAGCGCGTCGTTTTCCCTAGCGAATTCGAGCATTTCGTACAGCTGCTTTTCCAGCACCTTGTTCTTCTCGCGCAACGCGAACAGTTGCCGCTCGCTCAGGGAAATCGTGCGCCCGCCATGAGGGTGAGGCAGCGTGATCTGCGCCAGCGTCTCGACATGCTCCTCGAAAAATTCCGGGGTGTTCAGCAAATAGTGTGCAACGTCTTCTGATTTCATACTCATACCTTATAAATTAATCTCGCCTGTGAATACGCTGATCGCAGGCCCTGTCATCAATACCGGCGTATCCTCGCCACCCCAGGCAATGCTCAGCGTCCCGCCATGCGTGGCAACCGACACCGGGCTGTCCAGCAGGCCGCGCCTGATTCCGGCCACCACCGCCGCACAGGCGCCGGTTCCGCAGGATAACGTCTCGCCGCTACCGCGCTCATACACGCGCAACCGCACATGCTGCCGGTCCATGACCTGCATGAAGCCGACATTGACGCGTTTGGGAAAGCTCGGATGATGCTCGATCAGCGGCCCCAGCTTTTCCACGGCCGCCGTTGCAACATCATCGACGATTTGCACCGCATGCGGATTGCCCATCGATAACACACTGATCATCAGCGTTTCACCGGCGACC
>JBBRBS010000079.1:0-9883 GCA_038205615.1 Burkholderiales bacterium
CAAGCCAGCCCCCCCCGATGCAGCAGGATCAAACAATGAATTGGTATAACTGAACGAGAGCCTGACGTTGAACAAAACTGTCTTTTCAGTCTTGTTGTCCGCCTGCAATTGCAGGATCTTCTTGTCTGGCGTGCTGCCTAAGTTACTTTCGGCCCTGTAGACGGGGATTTCAATGGTGCGAATCCCGTTGCGCAGCTTCGGCCAGGTCAAGGCAATCTGAGTTTTTCCATTCACCATTCCCTGCATAAGCGTGTTGGTTCTGGTTTGCGCCTCGGACAGAACCGGATTGCCGACCGTTGCGGCGATTCCGCCAATCGCGGAGGCTGTTCCTCCTGAGACGACCATCGCGGCCGCACCCAGCAACAGCTTTGCCGAGCCGATAAAATCCTGATTGGAATCGCTTGAACTCTTTACATTCAAAGACAAAGAGAGCGCTCCGGGATTAAATGAGGAGAAAGATCCGAGCAGCGCCAGCGGAACCACGTTGATTGGCAGCGTGCTGAGTGACGCGCATTCTGAACCATTATCGCGGCCATCGAATGCTGCGATCGGAATTTCGCCATTATTAAGGTTGCTGTTAAATCCGTTGGTTGTCATCGACAGCACTAATTGCGTCTTTTCACCTCCCCAAAAATTATGATTGGACAAGGGCACACAACTACTTGTAGGTATCACCTCCGAGGTGATCGTTACATAACCATCGCGCCCCTGCCCCTCATGCAACCACTTGGGTGCGTCAGCTGACGTATAGACTGGCTGAGTTCCGGGAAAGAAAAAAGTCGATGCAAAACCAGGCATAGACAGCCCGATAGCCATGAAGAATACGGATATGATTTTTGGGTTAAACATTCACACTTAACTATGGTCAGGTTATCTGCTTGCAATCAGAATCGTTTTATTATGCCATCACAGCAGTGTCGTATGCCTGAGGTTTCGACTGTGCGATGGAAGCAGACCTGCTCGTAAACGATACGATTATGCTCACGATGACAAAATGGCGCATTCTTTCGACGCAAACATGACAAGAGCATTCGGACATGGTCTGACTCGAAACATGGAAGTTTTGAATTTCGTTCCAACGCTTATCATTGACAGCTTCGCGGCATTTCCATGATGAATAACCCGCCTTGCGTGCGCCAATACGGCCTCACGCTGCCGATCCTGGATAATTATCCCGCCGTATTTTTCAACCTTATGATCAGGGCTTATCGTGACAGGCGTCGAATGCCCTTCGTCTCTGGTAAACTGCGCCCGCTGTCGTGTTTTCTTCCAACTGGCACGCCGTAACGCCGACTTCACTCTCATACGGGATGCTGGATCGGGTCAGACGGCCTGTGCGTGGCTGGCGGGGAGAATGAATATGACAGATGTGCCGTTTCCAAGCGCTGCCAACGTGCAGGTCAGCAGACTATAGAGGTGCGAAGTTCTCAACCGGACACAAAATGATCTGTCGCGACGCGGCGTCATGTTTCTGTACGACCCGGCTTCTGTCTGTTTTTCCCGTTCTATTTGGTGGCGCCCTGTTTATTTTATTAAGGGCTGCCATGATTTATCTGCAACAACTCGATGACATCATCAACAACATAATTGCGCCAGCTGCGCCAGCCACAGACCGTGACGGCGTGTTTCCGCGCGCGGCCATCAATGCAATAGGCGATGCGGGGCTGCTGGGCCTGATTAGCGCCGTTGACGTCGGCGGCATGGGGCTGGGCCTGAATGACGCAGCCCAGGTGGTCGAACGCATAGCCCGTGCCTGTTCATCTACAGCGATGATCGTGACGATGCATTATTGCGGCACCACCGTGCTGGAGAAATTCGGCAGCACCGCCATTCGCAGCGATATCGCCAAAGGCGCCCATCTGACCACACTGGCCTGGTCTGATAGCGGTTCGCGCAGTCACTTCTGGGCGCCGGTCAGCACCTCGCGCAGCGAGGGTGATGACATGGTTCTGGATGGCAGCAAGAGCATGGTGACTTCTGCGGCCGAAGCCGATTCCTATGTTTGGTCGACTTGTCCTGCCGCATCAAGTGGCGCCAGCACCCTGTGGTTGGTTGACAGCAAGGCGGCGGGTTTAAGCCAGCCCAACTATTTCGACGGCATGGGCCTGCGCGGCAACTGCTCGTCGCCACTCACGGCGACCTCACTGCGAATTCCGGCATCCGCGATGCTGGGCACGGACGGTGGCGGTTTCGACATCATGATCGGCACGGTGTTGCCGGTCTTCGCCACGCTGATCGCCTCCTGTTCCATCGGCATCATGGATGCGGCCATCAACTCCTCCTGCGCACATGTCAGCGGCAATAAATTGGAACATCTGGGCAGCACGCTGGCCGAATTGCCGACCATCCGTGCCTACATCGCACGCGCAAAAATCCGTGCCGACATGGCACGCACGTTGCGCGATGACACGATAGCGGCATTGGCAGCAGGGCGGGAGGACGGGATGCTTCGCGTCATGCAGGTCAAAGTATCTGCAGCGGAAGCCGCGCTGGACGTGACCGACACGGCGATGCGCGTCTGTGGCGGTTCGGCGTTTCGCCGCGATGTCGGCGTAGAACGCAACTTCCGCGATGCGCGTGCGGCGTCCGTGATGGCACCGACCTCCGATGTGCTGTATGACTTTATCGGTAAGGCCGTGTGCGGCATGCCGGTGTTCGGTTGAGGTGCGCATGATGAGCAAACCATTGATGATGGGTGCGGTAGCTTATGCACCCAAAGTAGTCACGATCTGGGAAGGTTTCAAGGAATACTTCCGGCAACATGATTTCGAGTTCGACTACATCCTCTATTCCAATTATGAACGGCAGGTGGAAGCGCAATTCGACGGTAGCATCGCGATTGCGTGGAATTCGCCACTAGCCTGGGTACGGGCGGATCTCATCGCGCGGTCTCGTGGACAGCTGGCCCATACGGTAGCGATGCGCGATACTGACCGCGACCTCACTTCGGTGCTGGTGGTGCGCAACGACTCACAGATTACAGGCAAACTGGACGATTTTCAGGGTGCTGTTGTCGGATTTGGCGCGATAGACTCACCTCAGGCCAATCTGATCCCGCGAGACCATCTGCGCCAGATGGGATTGATTGCAGGGCGGGATTACACAGCCCGACGTTTCGATGTATTGGGCGGCAAGCATGGTGACCATATCGGCGGCGAACGCGAGGCGGCATTGGCGCTGATGGCAGGAGAAATCGATGCTGCCTGGATGATAGACGGCAATCATATGGCCTTCTCACGCGAAGGTATCCTGCCCGCCGGCGCCACCCGTATCGTGGCGCGCACCGGCAACTTCGATCATTGCAACTTTACCGTCAGCCCCGGCGCGGATGAAAAGCTAATCGCGCGCTTCACCGAACTGCTGCTGGCAATGAGCTGGGATGATCCTGTGGTCCGCCCCCTGCTCGAACTGGAAGGCCTCAAGACATGGCTGCCCGGTCGCACCAGCGGTTACGACTTGCTGATACGGGCGAACGACGATGAACAGTTCTACGACGCGGAAGGAAACATCCTTGTTACCGATTATCGATATTGAAAACCTGGGACTGGACGCGGGCGGCCATCTGCTGGTCAAACATGGTCTGCTGGCGGTGCAGCCCGGCGGCGAAATCGTTGTCACCGGCAGTAGTGCCGGCTGGGACGCGCAGTTATCGGCCTGGTGCCGCAATCAGGGCCATCCGTTCACACTGACAGAACAAGATGGGCGGACCGTCGCGCGCGTGATACGCGGCACGGCGCTGACCGGTCGCTGGCGCGGCGCGCTGCACACAGGCCATGCCGACCCCAAGTTGCCGGGTGCGGTTATTGAGCATGCTCAGCCCTGCTGGGGTCTGGCAGCACGCGGCGCGACGGTGGAAGCGGGTTCGCCCGCGATGCATTTCCGACTTAACCGGAAAAACGAGGTTTGGGCGGACAGCGCTGCCGATCTGTATGCGCAGGCGGTCGCGGCGCAATGGAATCCGGACGAGGCCATCGACTGGGATGCCCCGTTCGAGCTGCCGGATGTCGTGGAAGACGCCGTTGTCCAAGTGCTGACTTACATGATCGAAAACGAAGAGGCCGCATTGATCGTACCGGCTCGTTTTTTGGGGCAACTGCACCCGCATTTTCGCGAAGTGCAGGCCGTGCTGGCAATACAGGTGGCCGATGAGGCACGACACATCGAGGTCTTCACGCGACGGGTGCGTATGAAGGGCCGCGAACCTGCGCTCTCTACCGCTGGCGGGCAGTCTTCATTGAAGACACTGCTGGACGAGCAGGACTTTTCGATCGCCGGATTTCTGTTGTCCGTGCTGGGTGAAGGCACCTTTGTTAGCCTGCTCAACTTTCTGCACGCATGCGCACCCGACCCGGTGACCCGGCAGATTGCACGTCTGGCGGCACGCGACGAAGCGCGCCATGTTGCCTTCGGCATGAATCATCTGATGTCGCGCCTGAAACAGGAACCGCAGTTCCTGACCAGGCTGTCCAATGCGGTGCAATCTCGCAACGATGCCCTGTCCGGCACGTCGGGGCTCAACGAGGAAGTGTTCGACGCCCTGATCCTGCTGGCTGCCGGCGAGTTCACACCCGATGCCATAGCCACAGGTTATGTGCGGGTGCAGCAGTTGATGCGGGATATGAGCGAGGGCCGACAGGCACGGCTGGAGAAACTCGGCTTCGGGCGTGACGTCGCGCAACGCCTGTCTTCACTGCATACGCGCAACTTCATGTGAGATCAAAATAATCGAAGAAGTGCACAAATAAATTTGAGCCTGAAAAGCAGAACCTGGAAAGAATTCTCGATTCCCTGCGTCCGAAATTTCACCAAAAAACACACATAACATATTGATCTTAAATTAAAAATATAATTTTACAGGCATCATCTATTTGAACGTGAATTATTCTGAGACCGCGGGTTTTTCCACGCGTTTTCTCATCGTGCGTTCAGAAGAATTGATGTTCACACAACTCATGGAGCATTTACCCCTTCACACTTTCCGCCGGAGTGCGCAGCATTACCCGGCCAAATATCCCAGCAAAACTTTTCGCCTGCCAGCTCATCCGTCACAGGACAAGGCTCGAATTAGGAAATGGCCCAAGCGGCATGTTAAGCTATCGCCAACCAAGACGGGTTGATGTTAAATCCGCTACCCACTTTGAGATTTCCGATATGATTCTGCGCGGCCCGCATCGCCCTGACCTCTTCAGAAACGAAACCCTCCCCGACCTGCTTGAAGCCACCGCGATCAGCTTTCCAGACAAGACTGCGCTGATCTTCGGCGAACAGTTGATGAGTTACGCCGAATTGAATACGGCAGCCGACAGGGTGGCCAGTTGCCTGATAGAACTTGGCGTAAAGCCGGGTCAGGTGGTGGGATTGTGGCTGCCGCGCGGACTGAAACTATTGATCGCACAGGCCGGCATTACCAAGGCAGGTGCCGCCTGGTTACCGTTTGATGCCGATACGCCCACCGCACGCATCGATGTCTGCCTCGATGATGCCCAGAGTCCGGGACTGCTCACCTGCCGCTCGTTATTGCCATTGCCCGAAGATTACACCCGCACCCTGTGGGTACTTGAAGACCTGCTCGAATCGATGGCGGCTGATGCGCCGCTTGCTCGTCGGGGTAACGACTTTACACCGGACTGTCCGGCCTATGTGATTTACACGTCAGGTTCGACCGGCAAGCCCAAGGGCATTCTGGTCAATCATCGCAGCATCAGCCACTTTTTGCGCAGCGAGAACGAAGTGCTGGGCGTACGCGCAGACGACCGCGTCTACCAGGGTTTCTCCGTAGCCTTCGATATGTCTTTCGAGGAAATCTGGATTTCGTATCTGGTCGGCGCAACGTTATGGCTCGCGCCGCGTGAAATTACCGGCGACCCGGACGCGCTGCCACAGGCTTTAGAAGAAAATAAAATCAGCGTGCTGCATGCCGTCCCCACCCTGCTCTCCCTGTTTCCGCGTGACGTCAGCGGCCTGCGTCTGATCAATCTCGGAGGCGAGATGTGTCCGCAGGCGCTGGTCGAACGCTGGGCTACGCCTCTGCGTCAACTCTTCAACACCTACGGCCCGACCGAGGCCACTGTGTCGGCAAGTCTGGCAGAACTGCATCGCGGCGAGCCCGTCACGATCGGCCGCCCGTTGCCCAATTACGGCCTGATGGTGGTGGATGCCAATCTGAAGTTGCTGCCGCCCGGACAGACAGGTGAGCTTTGCATCACAGGCCCTGGCGTCGCCGAAGGCTATCTGGGACGCCCGGATCTTACGGCTGAAAAATTCGTTGCGAACCCCTACGCAGAGGGTGATCATGAAGCCCGTCTGTATCACACGGGCGACTTGGCGCGCATCGATGAAGCCGGCAATATTCAGTGCCTGGGCCGCGTCGATGACCAGATAAAAATTCGTGGTTATCGGGTAGAACTGGGTGAAATAGAATCCGTGCTGGCCCGCGAACCCGGCATCGGTGCTGCGGCAGTCATCGTCATGATGGTGGACGGCGTGGAGCAGCTGATCGCCTTCTTTGCCGCAAACGCGGATGCCACACCGATCCCTTCCAGCCTGCGCAAAAGCCTAGCCGCGCAGCTGCCGCCCTACATGGTGCCGGCGCGTTTCGAAGCGGTGCAGATACTGCCGCGCCTGACCTCCGGCAAGATCGACCGCAAGGCGCTGAGTGCGCTACCGCTGACGGATGCAAATACCCATACAGAGGATGAATCCGACCGCCCCGGATCCCCTGCTGATGAGACTTTATTTACGGCCTTAAGACAGCTGTTTCCCGGACAACCTTTGCTGTTTGCAGCGGATTTCTTTACCGATCTGGGCGGACATTCACTGTTAGCGGCCCGCCTTGTGTCCAAGCTGCGCGAGGATAGCCGTTTTGCCAACGTGACCGTGCACGATATCTATTGCGAGCGCCAGATTGGCGCCATCGCCGCCGCTCTGGCGAAAAAGCAGATATCGGGCGTGGCAGCTGCACCCGAAATAGTGGAAACGCCCAGATTGCGCCGGGTTCTGTGTAGTCTGGCCCAGGCCGCCACGCTACCCCCGCTGGTATGCCTGAAGATGGCGCAATGGCTGTCGCCCTTCTTCACTTATCACTACTTCACCGGCGACGAAGGCGACAGCATGACGCGCGCGATACTCGCCGCTCTGCTGGTTTATTTGCTGGCCAACTTCGGCAGTTTCCTGTTTGTCATCGCCGCAAAATGGCTGGTGGTCGGCCGCCTGAAACCCGGGCGCTATCCGCTGTGGGGCGTGATGTATTTCCGCTGGTGGCTGGCAGACCGTATTTCTGACGTCCCGCCCCGTCACTTGCTGTCCGGCTCGTCGCTCAACGCGATGTATCTGCGCGCGCTGGGCGCGAAGGTCGGTCAGGATGTGCTGATCGGCGCTTTATTCATTCGGGCACCCGATCTGCTCAATATCGGCGACGGCGTCTCGATAGGCTCTGCGGTGAATTTCGAGAACGCACGGGTCGAGCGCGGAGAGCTGATTTTAGGCACGATCAGCATAGGCAATGAAGCGGTGGTGGATTCCTATGCGGTCATGGAAGGCGATACCGCCCTTGGCGACTATGCCCATCTCGGCGGATTATCGTCCCTGACCACGGGACAAAAAGTCCCGGCCAAGCAACACTGGGAAGGTTCTCCCTCTCATTTTGCATCCAATGTGGATCTGACTGATCGCCGGCCGCACATGCAGATTTCCGCGCTCCGCCGTGCCATGGAGACGCTGTTCTACTTTCTGGGCGCTAACCTCGTGGCCGTGGTGTTCTTCCTGCCGGTATTCCCAAGCTTCATCCTGATCGACTGGATCGATGCCCGCTGGATAAAAGATGTGGATCCGCATCTCTATCCGATGAAAGCATTCTTCACCTACCTGCTGCTGTCGATTCCTGCCAGCGCGGTGCTGGTTCTGGCCACCGTACTGGCCTCGACCGGCTTTCGCTGGCTGGTGCTGCCCAGACTCAAAGCTGGCACCTGGTCCGTGCATAGCGCGGTGTATTTTGGCAAATGGCTGGGCAACCAGATTCAGGAATCCAGCCTGTTCGTGTTGCACGGACTATATGCCACCGTGTATGCGCCCTGGTGGTACCGCCTGCTCGGCGCCCGCGTCGGTGCAGGCACTGAAATTTCAACCGCGCTGGGCGTGGTGCCGGACATGCTGACCATCGGCACCGACAGCTTTGTGGCGGATGGCGTGATGCTGGGCGATGAGCGCATCGAAGGCGGCTGGATGAGTTTGCGCCCCACGGTGATCGGTGATCGCACCTTCCTCGGCAACGGTGCCTTTGTTCCGGATGGCAGCGTGCTGCCCGACGATGTGCTGATCGGCGTACAGTCCAGCGTACCTGCCAATGAGCGCATGCACCCGGGCGATACCTGGGTCGGCAATCCGCCGATCATGCTGCCGGCGCGTGAACAGTTCGAAGGCTTCGATGCCAGACTCACCTTTCACCCCAGTCTGACACGACGCTTAAGCCGGGGCTTCGTCGAAGGCTTGCGCATCGTGATGCCAATGGCCGTTGTGATCGCTGTGGGTTATCTCACCGTAGCGCTGGTGATGCCATTAGCCGGTGCCGGACGCTTTGTCGATACCGCGCTGGCGTTGTCTCTGGCTGGATTCCTCTACGGCGTAGGCTCCTTCCTGTTCGTGGTGCTCATCAAATGGCTGACTGTTGGCCGCTACAAACCCCGTTCGGTACCAATGTGGACCGCCTTTGTCTGGGCCAGCGAGGCGATCACGAATCTGTATGAATCCATCGCCGTACCTAACTTTGTGGACTTTTTGCGCGGCACGCCGATGTTGCCGCCCTGTATGCGCTTGTTGGGCTGCAAGACCGGCCGCGGGATTTACATGGATACCACCGCGTTCACCGAATTCGATGGCGTGAGCATAGGCGACTACTCGACGCTGAATGCGTTGTGCGGCCCGCAGACGCATCTGTTTGAGGATCGCATCATGAAAATCGGCCAGGTCGATATCGGTCGCGGCGTCACGATAGGTCCGCGCACCATAATTCTCTATGGCGCGCACATCGGCGATGGCGCGTCCCTCGGGCCGCTCAGTCTGATCTTGAAAGGCGAAAATATCCCGCAGGGTACACGCTGGATCGGATCTCCCGCAGAGCCTTGGGCCGCCTGAAAAAAATATTAATAATCAATAAGATAGATGACAACAGATTGCCGCGTTTGCGCCGATACAAGACTTAGCGGTGCTAACGCGCAATGATGATGATTTTCGGGGAACGGCTGTGGAAATTAAAAATCCCGTTGCGCGACAATACTCATATCAGGCGCGGGGGCAAGTCAGTTCAACATCTGCCCCCGTGAAGGCCATATCTGCTTTTCATAGTACGCAATGTGCTGCCATTCAATGTGCAGAATATATCGGAAAAAAGCCGATCCTCGCAACCGGTGACAAGGCGTCATATCGGTCATTTAGGAAAATTACAAAATTCTAGACACCATCCTTTAGACTTCGTGTCGTGTTAGCATGACACGCTGCATTAAGGGGACTGGATTATATGAGCGAGCGTGAACAGACGAGTGAATTGAAGCCCCGTCAAGGAGTGCTCTACGCACCGTGGGAGCGTACCTTCACTAAGGTGCTGACGCCATTTGAGGAGTTTATTCACAGGGAAACAACGAGCGGCATGCTGCTGATGGCCACTGCGATACTGGCGCTGATCCTAGCTAACAGCTCACTCGCGGAGGTATACCTGCATTTTTTGCATACGCCCACTGGTCTGCAAATCGGTTCGTGGCGGATCAATATGAGCCTGCATCACTGGGTGAACGAAGGTTTGATGACGTTGTTCTTCTTTGTGGTCGGCATGGAGCTGAAGCGCGAAATGATGGTTGGTGAGCTTGCTGACCTGCGGCAGGCGGCCTTGCCC
>JBBRBS010000080.1:0-9857 GCA_038205615.1 Burkholderiales bacterium
TTTCACCCGTGCGACCTATGCGGCAGCCTTCGATGCCGTGCAAGGTTATTTGCAGGCCGGGGATTGTTATCAGGTCAATCTGGCGCAACGCTTCTCGGCAGATGCCACCGGCGATGCCTTGCATGCCTATCTCAAACTGCGCAGCTTGAGTCCGGCGCCGTATTCGGCGTATCTCAATTTTCCGGAAGTTCAGATACTGTGCGCCTCGCCGGAGCGTTTTATCAGCGTGCACAATGGCCGGGTTGAAACCAAGCCGATCAAAGGCACGCGTCCGCGCGACAGCGACCCTCTGCATGATCGACAACTGGCCGAAGAGTTAAGCCGTCATCCCAAAGACCGCGCCGAAAACCTGATGATCGTGGATCTGTTGCGCAACGATCTGGGCAAGAGCTGTGTGCCGGGCTCGGTTGTCGTGCCCAGATTGTTCGAAGTGGAGAGCTATGCCAATGTCCATCATCTGGTCAGTACGGTGCAGGGGGAGTTGGCTGCCGGACTGGATGCGCTCGATATGTTGCGCGGCTGCTTTCCCGGCGGTTCGATCACCGGTGCACCCAAGCTGCGTGCGATGCAGATTATCGAAGAACTCGAGCCTGACCTGCGCGGCGTGTATTGCGGCGCGATCGGCTATGTCGGTTTTGACGGCAACATGGACAGCAATATCGTCATCCGCACGCTGGTATATAGCGGTGGTGAAATTTTCTGCTGGGCGGGCGGCGGCCTGGTCGCAGACTCTCAGTGCGATGCGGAGTATCAGGAGACACTGGACAAGGCCTCCGCGATGCTGGAATTGCTGCGACTGTACGGCGGAACTGATTAGTCTCACGTAGGCGTGAATCCGGATTGCAGTTCATTGGTTTAATTTGGGAATTTGTCCGCTGGCAGAACGGCGAAAGAAGGCGACCCCGGCCGGATGTGTGAACAGATCGCGTTTCACGCGATGAAATAAACTACCCCGCGTTCTGCACGCGGAAGATCCTGATCACTTCCGGGATCACCCGCATGCTGCGCATGATGGCAGCCAGGTGCAGGCGGTTGTTCACTTCCAGCGTGAAATGCAGCGCAGTGTATTCACCTTCGTTGGCAAAGCTGACATTTTCGATGTTGGATTCCGCATCTGCGATGGCGGCGGCTACTTTCGCCAGCACGCCGCGCTGATTGGCAACGAGGAGTTTCAAGTTGACCGCGAAGGTGCGCGTGATGTTCTTGTCCCACTCCACATCCAGCCATTGTCCGCTGTGGCCTTTGCGCAGGACAGGGCAGTCGTGCGTATGCACAACCAGTCCTTGGCCGCTTTTGATCACGCCAATAATAGGGTCGCCGGGAATAGGCCTGCAGCAGGTGGCGAACTGCACCGCCATGCCCTCCGTGCCCTGAATCGTGATGACCGGGTTGGCTATCGTCTCACCTGTTACGGTTTCGCCGTTGCAAGCCAGTTGACGTGCGACCACCATATTGAGGCGGCGACCCAGACCGATATCCGCCAATATTTCCTGGCGCGTTTTGACGCCGGTATCTCGAAGCAGTTTATTCCAGCAGGATTCTTTCAACTCTGCCGGTTTGACTCCCAGCGCGATTAACGCCTGATTGAGCAGACGTTCGCCGAGCTGGGCTGATTCGCCAGATTGCATGGTCTTAAGGAAATGGCGTATGTGGCTGCGTGCCTTGTTGGTAGTGACATAGGAGAGCCAAGCCGGATTGGGCTTGGCATGGGCGGCAGTGATGATTTCCACTCGGTCGCCATTTTTAAGCTCGCTGCGCAGCGGTACCAGTTCGTGGTTGATCTTGACGGCAATGCAGCGGTTGCCGATATCGGTATGTACGCTGTAGGCAAAATCCACCGCAGTGGCCCCGCGCGGCAACGAGAGTATCTTGCCTTTGGGCGTGAACACATAAACTGCATCGGGAAACAGATCCACCTTCAGGTGTTCCATGAACTCGGCCGACGTACTGCTGTCGTTGAGACTTTCCAGTAGCTCCTGCAACCACTGGTGGGTCTTCTTGTGCAGTTCGTTGATGGTGGAATGCCCGCTCTTGTACAGCCAGTGGGACGCGACACCTGCATCGGCAATCTTGTGCATCTCGCGGGTGCGGATTTGGATCTCGATCGGCGTGCCAAAAGGACCGAACAACGTGCTGTGCAGCGACTGATAGCCGTTGGACTTTGGGATGGCGATGTAGTCCTTGAACTTGCCTGGGATTGGTTTGTACAAGGCGTGCAACGCACCCAGCGCGAGATAGCAGGAGGGCGTGTCTTCCACCAGAACGCGGAAACCGTATATATCCAGCACTTCAGAAAAAGCCAGCGACTTGATCTGCATCTTCTTGTAGATGCTGTAGATGTTTTTTTCGCGTCCGGTGACGTCGGCCGGAACAATCTTTTTTTCAAGCTGCCCGCGGATGGCGTCCAGTATCTTGGTGACCACTTCGCGACGGTTGCCGCGCGCGACTTTCAGTGCCTTCGCCAGTACCGAATAGCGGTTTGGATGAAGATGCTTGAAGCTTAAATCCTGTAATTCAAGATATATTTCGTTGAGCCCCAGACGATTTGCGATCGGGGCGTAAATTTCCATGGTCTCGCGGGCGATGCGCTGGCACTTTTCCGGACGCATGGATTCCAGCGTACGCATGTTGTGCAGGCGATCGGCGAGCTTGATCAGAATGACGCGCACATCGCGCGCCATCGCCAGCAGCATTTTACGAAAGTTTTCCGCCTGAGCATCTTCGCGGGTCTCGAAGTGGATTTTCTCCAGCTTGCTCAGGCCATCCACCAGCTCAGCTACAGGTTGACTGAATTTCTCAGCAATCTGCTCGGTGGTGATTTCGGTGTCTTCGACGACATCGTGCAGTAGCGCGGCGATGATGGATTGCGCATCAAGGTGTAGCGGCGTGAGTATTCGTGCCACGGCAATCGGATGCGTGACATACGGGTCGCCGGACTGGCGTGTCTGACCTTGATGGGCGATTCGGCTGAACTCGATCGCCGCACGGACGTGTTCTACGTCCTCTGGCTTCAGGTAACCTGAAACTTCCTCGATCAGTAATTCAGCGTCAGCCATTTCTTGCCTGCTTCTGAGTTGCAGTGTTCAGTTAAGCCTGACCCCGGTTAAGTATTTCGATTCCGACTTTGCCTTTGCTGATTTCACGCAGCGCGACAACGGTCGGTTTGTCGCGGCTTTCAGGTACCAGATGCGTAGCACCGTTGGCGATTTGACGTGCGCGAAAAGCCGCTGCCAGAGTCATGTCAAAGCGATTTGGGATATGGGCTAAACATTCTTCTACGGTAATACGAGCCATGATTTACTCCGGATTTTGTAATTGGTTAATTAAGCTTTGATGGCGGGCCAGTTGCTTGGTGCCGCGCAGCCTGGCGGCCAGCACGACGGCGTTGAATTCCCGCAATGCCTCATTCAAATCATCGTTGATGATAACATAATCGAATTCGGCAACATGCGCGACATCTTCGCGAACGGCCGCCATGCGGCGGTCAACGACCTCTTCGCTATCTGTACCGCGTCCTTTCAGGCGTTGTTCCAGCGCTTCAATCGATGGTGGCAGGATGAAAATGCTGACGCATTCCGGGAAGATGTGCCGGACTTGTTCTGCGCCCTGCCAGTCGATTTCCAGCAGAATATCGCGGTCTTTGGCGTTCTCCTGACTGATCCAGCGTTGTGACGTACCGTAAAAATTGCCATAAACTTCTGCGCTTTCCAGGAATTCACCGCGTTCTGCCATTTCGAGGAATTTTGCACGGCTGACAAAGTGGTAGGCAACGCCATCCTGTTCACCTTCGCGCGGTGCGCGGGTCGTATAAGAGACAGACAGGTCAATCTGCGGGTTGGTTGCGAGCAAGGCGTGCACCAGGCTGGTCTTGCCGGCCCCTGAGGGTGCGCTGATGATGAATAAACTACCTGACATAAAAACTCCAAACTAAAAATTTCAAATTCCGGGTTATTCCAGATTCTGGATTTGTTCGCGCATTTGCTCGATGAGGATCTTCATCTCCATCGCGCTGCGCGACACTTCTGCATCCACTGATTTAGACCCGAGCGTATTCGCTTCACGGTTTAACTCCTGCATCAGAAAGTCCAATCGCTTGCCCACCGCGCCGCCTTGATTGAGAATGCGGCGCATCTCAGACAGATGGCTAGCTAGCCGGGATAATTCTTCATCCACATCGATCTTGCTGGCAAACAACGTGATTTCCTGGCGAATGCGTTCATCTTCCGCGTTCTGCATCGCATCCTTCAGGCGGCTGATCAGGCGTGACTCGTAGGCGGCAATCGCAGCGGGTACATGCGGCATCACATCGCTGCGCAAGGTTTCAATTTTTTCCAGACGGACTGCTAAAAATTCCTTGAGTTTTTCGCCTTCACGGGCGCGCGAAGCGGAAAATTCCAGTAAGGCCGTCTGCATCAGACTGGTCAAGGTGGCGCGCAATTCATCGGCAGAAGCGCTGGGAGTTTGCAGTATGCCGTTCCAGCGCAGCACATCATTGACGCTCAGTGATCGTGCGTCTGGCATGAAGGCTTGCACTTCCTTGTTCCAGACGGACAGTTGCTGCAACAGATCGCGGTTCAGTGTCGTGCTGCTTTGTACATCACGCGCCGTATAGTTGATCCGGCATTCGACTTTGCCGCGCTGCAGCGCTGAACTGATCAGTTCGCGAAGCGCACCTTCGAATACGCGCAATTCTTCCGGCATGCGCAGCTGAATATCCAGATAGCGGTGGTTTACGGCTCGCAGCTCCAGAGACAAGGAACCGGCGGCAAATTCCGCGCTGGTATTGGCGTAACCGGTCATGCTTAAAATCATCGTGTGAACTTCCGAATTAGTGTGGTGCGAATAAATCGCTGTGCGCAAGGGCCGCATTATATTACGATTGCGACCTATGAATTTTTCTATACATCAGGCCAGTCACATCGGCAATCGTAAATATAATCAGGATCGCGTCGCCTATGCGTACAGCCGTGACGCGTTATTGCTGATATTGGCCGACGGTATGGGCGGGCATTTGCACGGCGAGGTCGCAGCAGGTCTAGCGATGGAGACGTTTGTCGAGTCGTTTGACCGTCACGCGCACATCGATAATCCTTTGGATTTCTTGTCGACTACGATGCGGGCTGCGCACCGGCGCATCATGGATTTGCCGCAACCGAAGGATAACGCCTTTCCCGGCACGACCTGTGTGGCCGCCTTGATTCAGGACGGCAAGCTTTACTGGGGACATGCCGGCGATTCTCGTCTGTATCTGCTGCGTGACGGCGCAGTGTTCGCCAAAACGCTCGATCATTCGATGGTGCAGATGTGGCTGGAATGCGGCGTGATTGACGAAGAAGAAGCGCGCACTCATCCACGACGCAACCAGATTACCAATTGTCTGGGCGGCGTAGAAGACATGTTCGAGATAGAACTCAGCAATCCTGTCGCGCTGCAATCAGGAGACGTGGTGCTGCTTTGCAGCGATGGCCTGTGTGGTCCGTTTGTTGACAAGGATCTGTCTGCAGCTTTTACAGGTAGTCCTGTTGAGGCTACGCTGGATAAGCTGATTGTGCGTGCGCTGGCGCTCGAGCACGGGCATGCAGATAATGCCACCGGTCTGGCGATACGCTGGGGAAGTGGCGAAGTCGCCCACGATACTGACGTTCCGGTTAATCACATCCTCGAGATCCAATAAATCCAGTTTACGGTTTTAAGTTTGCGGTTTGCGTTCTTCATTACCCTTATCAATTATTAATTATCCATTGTTATTTCCTATGCGCCCAAGTTCAAGACAAGCCAATCAATTGCGTGAAATCCGCATAACCCGTCACTACACCAAGCACGCCGAAGGCTCAGTGCTGATTGAGTGCGGTGACACCAAGGTCATTTGCACCGCCAG
Organism: Burkholderiales bacterium; assembly: GCA_038205615.1. Classification (GTDB taxonomy): domain Bacteria; phylum Pseudomonadota; class Gammaproteobacteria; order Burkholderiales; family Gallionellaceae; genus Gallionella. The sequence goes on from JBBRBS010000080.1 coordinate 5,879, forward strand.
CGTTGAAGAGCGCGTGCCGCCGCACAAGAAGGGCTCGGGTGAAGGCTGGGTGACGGCGGAATACGGCATGTTGCCGCGCTCAACGGGTAGCCGCATGCAGCGCGAAGCTGCCAAGGGCAAGCAGTCGGGCCGCACACAGGAAATACAGCGTCTGATCGGTCGCAGCCTGCGCGCCGTGGTGGACTTGAAAAAGCTTGGCGAGCGCACCATTCAGATTGACTGCGACGTGATTCAGGCCGACGGCGGCACGCGAACTGCCAGCATCACCGGCGCGTATGTCGCGCTGCAGGATGCGGTCAGCGGCTTGATGCAAAAAGGTCTGGTATTGGAGACGCCGATTAAAGATGCCATCGCCGCGATTTCGGTCGGCATCTATCAGGGAACCCCTGTACTCGATCTTGATTATATTGAAGATTCTGCCTGCGACACCGACATGAATGTGGTGATGCTGGGCAGCGGTCATTTCGTCGAAGTGCAGGGCACAGCCGAAGGCCACGCCTTCTCGCGCGAAGAGATGGATTGTCTGCTGGAACTGGCCAAATCAGGTATCGAAGAATTGATCCAGATGCAGCAGGCAGCGCTGCAAGGTTGAAAGAGCTGTCATTCCGGTGCAGGCCGGAATTCAGCGTTTTTATTCAAAAAGGCTTTGTATCTTTTGTCCCCGCAAAGCGGGGAATTCTTTTTTTGACTGGATTCTCGCCTTTGCGGGAATGACGGAATAGGTATATTGGCAATGAAAAAACTCGTCATCGCCTCCAACAACCCCGGCAAGCTGCGGGAATTCCAGCATATGCTGGCACCTCTGGGTATTGAGGTGCTGACACAGGCGCAACTGGGTATTTCTGAGGCAGAAGAGCCGCATGTCACGTTCATCGAGAATGCACTGGCCAAGGCGCGTCATGTCAGCCGTGAGAGCGGTCTGCCGGCGCTGGCGGACGATTCCGGTATCTGCGTAGCCGCATTAGGCGGCGCACCGGGCGTTTATTCCGCGCGTTATGCGGGCGAACCGAAATCGGACGAGCGCAATAACCAGAAGCTGTTGCAGGATATGCATAGCGTGGCTGACCGTCGCGCGCATTACTACTGCGTGCTTGTCATGGTGCGTCATGCAGATGATCCGCAGCCCGTTATCGCCGAGGGTGAATGGCACGGCGAGATCGCACAGACGGAACAAGGGGAGGGCGGCTTCGGCTACGACCCGCTGTTCTGGCTGCCTGAACTTGGCAAGACCAGTTCTGAACTGACGCGCGATGAAAAACACGAGATCAGCCATCGCGGGAAAGCGATGCGCGTGTTGCTGCAACGACTGCACACGGCATGATCTCGCTCCACCCCGTTTCCTTGAATTCCACATCCGTTAATTTCACGGCGCTGCCGCCGCTCTCACTGTACATTCATGTGCCGTGGTGCGTGAAGAAATGCCCGTATTGCGATTTCAATTCGCATGAGGCGCGCGGGGCGTTCCCTGAAAAAGAATATGTTGCGGCCCTGATTCGCGATCTGGAAATGGCGCTGCCGCAAATCTGGGGTCGAAAGGTCTATACGATATTTTTCGGCGGCGGCACGCCTAGCCTGTTATCCGGTGAGAGTGTGGCGGAAATTCTGCGTCAGGTGCGCATGCTGTTGCCGCTTTCAGGGGATGCCGAGATCACGCTGGAGGCGAATCCTGGCACGGTGGAGGCCGATAAATTTGCAGCCTTCAGGGATGCCGGCGTGAACCGCCTGTCTATGGGTATCCAGAGTTTCAACGATGAACACCTCAAAGTGCTGGGGCGCATCCATTCGGCCGATGAAGCAAAATCGGCCATCGACATCGCCCAGCTGCATTTCGATAATATCAATCTCGACCTGATGTATGCGCTGCCCGGACAGACACTGGAGCAGGCATTGCAGGATGTGAAGACGGCGCTGTCTTTCGCGCCGCAGCACCTGTCCTGTTATCACCTGACGCTGGAGCCGAACACGCTGTTTTATCGCAATCCGCCCTCATTGCCGGATGATGATTCGAGTTCCGACATGCAGCAAAGCATTGAAGAGCTGCTGGCCGAAAACGGCTATCAGCACTATGAGACATCGGCCTTTGCGAAGATTAATCGTCGTTCCCGCCACAACCTTAACTACTGGAAATTTGGCGATTATTTGGGGATAGGCGCAGGTGCGCACAGCAAGTTGAGTTTTCCGGACAAGATCATCCGTCAGGCGCGTTACAAGCAGCCGCAGGCGTATATGCAGCAGGTGGAACTAGGCGCGCCGGTTCAGACGGAAAACGAAGTGGATCGCGCCGAGTTGCCGTTTGAATTCATGATGAATGCGCTGCGCCTGAATGAAGGATTCGATCCTGCCTTGTATAACGAGCGCACCAGCCTGTCCCTGATCGGCATTCAGCGCGAACTGGCTGATGCTGAGCGGCGCGGCTTGTTGTTCAGGGACCATCAGCGCATTGCCCCGACGCAGCTGGGACAACGCTTTCTGAACGATCTGCTGGAAATATTCCTGCCGAATAAATGATCCTAAAAACCCTTTTCATCCACGAAACGATTCTTGCAGGAATATTGGCTAAAGCCAATAACTCGCAAAAGCACGAAATAAATCAATTGCTTGCATACATTCAGTGAACCACCTATTGGGTGAAGGTGCTAACCATGGCATTTATCTGAATCTGTTCGTGTTTTTTCGTGTATTTCGTGGATAACGGTTTCCTGGATTTATTTACGACGGAACACCAGATCCCACACCCCATGCCCCAGATTGATGCCGCGCTTCTCGAACTTGGTGAGCGGCCGGTAGTCTGGGCGTGGCGCGTAATCAGCGGCGGTATTCTCAAGCAGCGGTTCAGCACTCAGCACTTCTAAAACCTGTTCTGCGTAATTTTCCCAGTCGGTGGCGACGTGAATATAGCCGCCGGGTTTCAGCTTCTGCATCAGTTTAGTGATAAACGGCGCCTGAATCAGGCGGCGCTTGTTGTGGCGCGCCTTGTGCCAGGGGTCGGGGAAGAAGATGTGTACGCCGTCCAGCGTTGCATCGGTGATCATGTCGCGCAGCACTTCTACCGCATCGTGCTGGATGATGCGAATATTGGTGATGTTCTGCTCCCCCATTACCTTGAACAGATTGCCGACGCCCGGTGTATGCACTTCCAGGCACAGGTAGTCGTTCTGGGGATTCGACTGAGCGATCGTTGCGGTGCTGTCGCCCATGCCGAAGCCGATTTCCAGTATCTTGGGCGCGGTGCGGCCAAAGGCCAGCACAAGGTCGAGCGGCTCTGCGGCATAGGGAATGCCGAAAACGGGCTGCAGCGTGTCAACGGCGCGCTGCTGCGCGACTGTGACGCGGCCTTGTCTTAAGACGTAGCTGCGGATGTGGCGTTTTTTGATGTCGTCTGTAGTGGTCATTCGATTAGCTTATAGCCGTATAGAGATTGAATCCGTTCATGCTTCGACTGGCTCAGCACGAACGGATGATTTGTTAAGAGTGTGCGGGCGCGATGATACCGGCAGTCGGCGAACTCGGGCTGGCGCTGTAGAGTTTCTTCGGCATGCGGCCGGCAAGGTACGCTTCGCGTCCGGCGGCAGTCGCTTTATTCATTGCGGAAGCCATCAGCACCGGATTCTGCGCACCTGCAATCGCCGTGTTCATCAGCACGCCGGCACAGCCCAGCTCCATCGCAATCGCGGCATCCGACGCCGTACCCACGCCCGCATCGACGATCACCGGAACCTTGATGCGATCCATGATCAGTTGCAGATTCCAAGGATTTAAAATGCCCATGCCGGAGCCGATCAGCGAGGCTAACGGCATGATCGCCACGCAGCCGATGTCTTCCAGTTGCTTGGCGATGATAGGATCATCCGAGGTATACACCATGACCTGAAAGCCTTCCGCGACCAGCGTCTTGGCGGCAGCAATCGTTTCGATCACGTTAGGGTACAGCGATTGCGGGTCACCCAGCACTTCCAGTTTGACTAGGCTATGACCGTCC
>JBBRBS010000081.1:0-9815 GCA_038205615.1 Burkholderiales bacterium
TGGGCGAACACACCGTGATAACCATCCTCCTTAGGCAGCAGGCTCGCGTCGCCTGACAGCAAGGCATGCCCTGCGTCGCTGCTCACGACCGCCACGATACCGCTCAGCGGCAACAAGAACAGCACGGTGTACAGCAGGTGATGAACGCCCTTGGCAAGCTTGTCCATCGGCGTCTGACCAAGATCAGGTGGCGTCCCGTCCTGTTTTCTGAAAAACAGGCGAGCTGCGGTCAGCAGCAACACCGTGCCACCCACTAATCCGTGAACGAGGTAGGCCGCAATCGTCGCACTGCTTTCATCGGTCGCTTCGGCCAATTCTTCACCGAGAAACCAGGCTGCAACCAGCAGCGCCAGAGTCAGCCAGTGCATGAGTACCATGCGATTGCTGTATTGCGTCATAAGTTTCTCCTGATAATTTACTGAACGTGTCGGATAGCGCAGATCCGACAAAGTTCCACTGCAAAAAAAATGAGTGCGAAATTTACCTGAAACCAAGCGGATGCGCAGCATTTTTATTTCAAATCCAGCCGATTTTCAAGCCAGATTTGAATAAGAGCAGACCGCAGGCTCTTACGCTTTACACACGATCGCTGTATGCTCGTCAACATCGCCCACAGGGGAGTCACTTATCATGAAAGCCACCCAGCCCGATTTATCCGTTGACGGCCTCACTACGGCAGAGGCCGTGCTGCGACTGGCCAGCACCGGCTACAACGAACTGACGCCACCACACTCACGACGCCTCTGGCATATCGCAGCTGAAGTGCTGCGCGAACCGATGTTCCTGCTACTGCTCTCGGCGGGTGTCATTTACCTGGCGCTGGGCAGCGTCGATGACGCACTGATGCTGCTGGGCTTCGTCGTACTCATCATCGCGATGACGGTATTTCAGGCGCAAAAAAGCGAACGGGTGCTCGAAGCCTTGCGCGACTTGTCCAGTCCGCGCGCACAGGTATTGAGGGATGGCCGTCCGCAGCGCATCGCCGGACGAGAAGTGGTGCCGGGCGACTTGCTGCTGCTCACCGAGGGGGACAGGGTCGCAGCGGACGCCGTACTGCTCAGCTGCAACGATCTGTTTGCCGACGAATCCATGCTGACCGGCGAGTCGGTGCCGGTTCGTAAACACGCGGGCAGCATAAAATCTGCCGCACAAGAGCCCGGCGGCGACGATCAGCCATTCGTCTATGCCGGTACGGTGCTGGTACAGGGCAGCGGCATCGGGCAGGTCACGGCGACCGGAAAATCCAGCGCCATCGGACAAATCGGCAAGTCGCTCGAAGAGACACAATCCGGCGACTCCCCGCTGCGCATCCAGACTGGGCGACTGGTGCGCCGGCTTGCGATCATTGCCATCACGCTGTGCGTCACGCTGGTGCTGATTTACGGGTACACACGCGGGCACTGGCTGAATGCACTGCTGGCCGGGATCAGTCTGGCGATGTCCACGCTGCCGGAGGAATTCCCGGTGATCTTGTCGGTCTTCATGTCGCTTGGGGCATGGCGCATCTCCCGTCATAACGTGCTGACCCGCCGCCTTGATGCGATTGAAACGCTGGGGGCGACCACCGTGCTGTGCACCGACAAGACCGGCACGCTGACCGAGAACCACATGGTGATCCGCAAGTTGTATGGCGACGGCCGGATGCTGCAGGTGAATGACGACAGCGAGCTGCCCGAGCCGTGGCATGAGCTGCTTGAATTCGGCATTCTGGCCAGCGAAATCGATCCGTTCGACCCGATGGAACGGGCACTGCATGAATTGGGCAATCGCACCCTGAACGGCAGCGAACACCTGCACAAAGAATGGGAAATTGTCCACGAATACAGCCTGTCGCCGGAACTGCTGGCGATGTCCCATGTCTGGCAAGGTGGCAGCGAGTCGCTGGTGGCCGCAAAAGGCGCGCCCGAAGCGATCATCGATCTGTGCCACCTGCCAGCCGATCAGTCGCAGGTCATTGAACGGGTCGCCGCCGAAATGGCGGATGAGGGCTTGAGGGTGTTAGGGGTGGCACGCGCAACCTTGCCGCCGACAGCAGAACAAAACTGGCCGGCACAGCAGCACGACATCGAATTTCGTTTCATCGGCCTGCTCGGCCTGCAAGATCCGTTGCGCCCCGACGTCAAAAATGCGATCGCGCAATGTCATGCCGCCGGCATCAGGGTGGTGATGGTCACCGGCGACCATGCCAGAACCGCTCTTTCTATCGCGCGTGAACTTGGCCTGGCAGCCGAACAGGTACTGACCGGCACCGAGATGAATGCCTTGTCCGATGAAGACTTGCGCGCCCGGTTGCACAACGTTCAGGTATTTGCGCGCATCGTCCCGCAACAAAAACTGCGACTGGTGGAAGCCTTCAAGGCGAACGGCGAGATCGTCGCGATGACCGGCGATGGCGTGAACGACGCGCCCGCCCTGAAAGCCGCACACATCGGCGTGGCGATGGGCCGGCGCGGCACCGATGTGGCGCGCGAAGCGTCAAGTCTGGTACTGCTAAACGATGACTTCGCATCAATGGTCACCACCGTGCGGCTTGGCCGTCGCATCTACGACAATCTGCGCCGCGCGATGAGTTACGCACTGGCCGTACATATCCCCATCGTAGGGATCGCGATGCTGCCGGTTTTACTGGGTGAGCCGCTGCTCCTGATGCCGGCTCACATCATGTTTCTGGAACTGATCATCGGCCCCGCCTGCTCGATCTTTTTCGAGGCCGAAGCGGAAGAGAAAAACATCATGCAGCGTCCGCCCAGACAAGCCGGCGAAGCGCTTTTCTCAGGACAGCGCCTGGCGGCAAGCCTGTTGCAAGGGACTGCAGCGCTCATCGTTGCCGCAGCAACTTACATGTGGGCGCGGGCTATTGGATACGACGAAAACACCACGCGTGCACTGGTGTTCACGGCGATGGTAGCGGGAAATATCGCGCTGGTATTTGGCAACCGGACATCATCCCTGGCAGGCGATGGCCGGGTTACGCAACCAAACCCGGTGCTGCGCTGGATCTTGCTGGGTACCGGCAGCGCACTGGCATTAGTGCTCAGCGTGCCCTTGCTGCGCGAACTGTTTCATTTCTCGGGGAATGCACAGATGTTTCTGCCCGCAGGCTTGCTGGCAGCAGTCGGCACCTGGCTGCTCAGCGCAGCCGTAAAACGCATAATGAGCAAAACCTGAAATCAAATGCGCAAAATCTTCACGCTTGTGCGTCACAAATTCGCCGATAAACACGCAGCCTGTCGCTGCAAAAAGTCCGGCAGGCTGCTAGAATCCATACTTTGCAACTGACTCAACAAAGGAATTCGAATATGTCCATGTCCGACCGCGACGGTTTTATCTGGCACGATGGCAAACTTGTGCCCTGGCGCGATGCTACCACCCATGTACTGACCCACACCCTACACTACGGCATGGGCGTATTTGAAGGCGTGCGCGCTTACAAGGCAGCGGAAGGCACGGCGATATTCCGCCTTAAAGACCACACCGAGCGCCTGTTCAATTCGGCGCACATCTTCCAGATGAAGATGCCGTTCGACAAGGAAACGGTCATGGAAGCGCATCGCGAAGTGGTGCGTTCGAACAAGCTGGAATCCTGCTACATCCGTCCGATCTGCTTCTACGGATCAGAGGCGATGGGGATTGCCGCGACGACGCTGTCCACTCATGTGGCGATCGCCGCCTGGCCGTGGGGCGCTTATCTGGGCGACGAGGGTATGCAAAAAGGCATACGCGTCAAGACGTCCAGCTTCACCCGCCACCATGTCAATGTGAACATGTGCCGCGCCAAGTCGGTGACGACTTATGCCAACTCGATCCTGGCGCATCAGGAAGTCGCCAACGATGGTTACGATGAAGCGCTGTTGCTGGACGTGGACGGTTACGTCGCTGAAGGCGCGGGTGAAAACCTGTTCATCGTCAAGAAGGGCAAGTTATACACGCCGGATCTGACCTCCTGCCTGGAAGGCATCACACGCGATTCCATCATCACGCTGGCCAAAGAAATGGGCATCGAAGTGATCGAGAAGCGCATCACCCGCGATGAGATTTACTGCGCGGAAGAGGCCTTCTTCACCGGCACGGCAGCGGAAGTCACCCCGATCCGCGAACTGGATCAGCGCACGATCGGCTGTGGTTCACGCGGCCCGGTCACGACCCTGCTGCAACAGGCCTTCTTCGATTGCGTCGCGGGCAAACACCCGTTGCACACCGACTGGCTGGACTACGTTTAACCTGAAAACCTCAGCTGCCCACGAAATGATGCGAGCAAAAATATAGTTTTTTGCGGGTTATTGTCACAAGCCCTGCAAGCACCTTTTCGTGGAAAAGTCTTTTATATTCTAGGAGCTGCACCGTGAGCAAAATCACACATCGTCAAATTGAAGTGACCGCACACAACCTGCCGCTGACTTGCCCGATGCCAGGCGCAAGTCTGTGGAACGCGCACCCGAAAGTGACGTTAGCCCTTAACAGCGACGGTGAGGCACATTGCCCGTATTGCGGAACCCTTTATAAATACAAGGGCGAATTACCGAACGCGCATCACTAAACCCTCTCCCCACCCCCTCCCCCCGTTAACGGGGGAGCGGCGTTTGAACAGGAAGGTTGAATGAAAAAAATACTAGTCATCGGGCCCAGCTGGGTCGGCGATTGCATGCTGATGCAGCCGATGCTGATGCGTCTGAAGCTGCGCCATCCAGACTGCCTGATCGATGTACTCGCACCGTCCTGGACGGCGGGATTGCTGCGCGCCCTGCCTGAAGTGCATGAAGCGATCGTCAATCCCTTTCCTCACGGCGAACTGAATCTCAAGGGGCGCTATCAACTGGGCGTCTCGTTGCGTGCGGCGCAATACGACCAGGCGATCGTGTTGCCCAATTCGCTTAAATCAGCTCTGGTGCCCTTCTTCGCACGCATCCCGCTGCGCACCGGCTTTGTCGGCGAGATGCGCTACGGATGGCTCAACGATGCGCGCAAACTCGACAAGACCGTCCTGCCGCTGATGGTGGAGCGCTTCGCCCAACTGGCCGAAGCAAGTAACGGAATAATCCCGCGCCCGCTGGCTAACCCCAAGCTGACTGTTTCCAACGCACAGGTTGACGCCACGCTCGCAAAACTAGGCCTCTCGCTTGATCAACCTGTCGCGGTATTTTGTCCGGGTGCTGAATACGGGCCTGCCAAACGCTGGCCGGTCGCCTATTTCGCCCAAACCGCTCAGCGCCTGCACGATCAAGGTTATGCGGTCTGGCTGATCGGATCGAATAAGGATCGCGAGGTCGCAGAAACGATCGTCGCCCTCGGCAATCCGTCGACGCGCAACCTGTGCGGCAGCACCGATCTGACCGACGCAATTGCGCTGCTATCCTGTGCATCGCTTGTCATCAGCAACGACTCCGGCCTGATGCACCTGGCTGCCGCGCTCGATCGGCCGATGCTGGCTCTGTTCGGTTCCAGCAGCCCTCAGTTCACCCCGCCGCTCTCAACAGACGCGACCGTCATCAAGCTCGACATCGAGTGCAGCCCCTGCTTCAAGCGCGAGTGTCCGCTGGGACATTTCAATTGCATGAACCACCTGACCCCGGACCGGGTGTGGGAAAAAATACAGCAAGTCATCCCGGCCAAATAGCCTTTGATACGGACATGCTGCCACCTTACGAAATCTTCAAGGCGTATGACATACGCGGCATCGTCGGAAAAACACTGACACCGGAAATCGTCGAAGCCATCGGGCACGCAATCGGCTCGGAAGCGATTCAGCGCGGCCAGACGACCATTGCAATCGGCAGGGATGGCCGCTTGTCCGGCCCGGAACTTGTCGCAGCCCTGGCGCGCGGCATACTGAAAAGCGGCACAGACGTGATCGACGTGGGCTGTGTCGCAACGCCGATGGTGTATTTCGCCGCATTCGAGCTGAATACCCGCTGTGCGGTGATGCTCACCGGCAGTCACAATCCGCCGGATTACAACGGGCTGAAAATCGTGCTGGATGGCGAAACGCTGTTCGGCGACAGCATACAGGCCTTGCGCGTACGGATAGAACGGAACGACCTGTCACACGGCGCAGGCACTTACTCGCAGCAGGACATCAGCCGGGCTTATATCGCGCGCATCGTCTCAGACGTCAAACTTGCGCGGACCATGCGCATTACCGTCGATTGCGGCAACGGCGTGGCGGGCGCGTATGTCGCCGATCTGTATCGCCAGCTCGGGTGCACCGTACAGGAGCTGTATTGCGAGGTGGACGGCAACTTCCCCAACCATCATCCCGACCCGTCAGACCCGAAAAACCTGCAGGACCTGATATCGGCCGTCAGCAGCAATGCCAGCGAGCTGGGACTTGCCTTCGACGGCGATGGCGACCGTCTGGGCGTGGTCACCAGCGACGGCAAGATCATCTACCCGGACCGTCAGCTGATGCTGTTCGCCGCCGATGTCCTGAGCCGCAATCCGGGCAGCAAGATCATCTTCGATATTAAATCCACGCGCCACCTGTTCGGCTGGATACGCAAACACGGCGGCATTCCGACGATATGGAAGACGGGCCATTCGCTGGTCAAGGCCAAAATGCAAGAAACCGGCGCGTTGCTGGCAGGAGAGATGACCGGCCACGTGTTTTTCAAGGAGCGCTGGTATGGTTTCGACGACGGGCTCTACGCTGGTGCACGGCTGCTGGAAATTTTAAGCCGGGTCGCCGATCCGTGCGAGATGCTCAACGCCTTGCCGGATGCATTCTGCACGCCCGAGCTGCACATCCGCACTGACGAGGGGGAAAACCATGCGCTGCTGGCCCAACTGCGGGAAACGGCAGACTTTACCGGTGCGATTGACGTGATCACTTTAGACGGATTGCGCGTGGAATATGCCGACGGATTTGGCCTCGCGCGTCCGTCAAATACCACACCCGCGATCGTGCTGCGTTTCGAGGCCGACACGGAAGCAGCACTTAAACGCATTCAGGACGACTTCCGCAGCCTGTTCCAACAAGCCGCGCCGCACCTGCAACTGCCGTTCTGACCGGCCTGCTCCTTATCGATCAGAGCTGCGCGGCCGCCACATCATCAGCAACAACCCCAGCAGCGCCATGGCCGCACTGCATGAATACAGCGCGCTCGCGCCGTAATATTGCCAAATCGGCCCGCTGATCAACCCGCCCAGCATACCGCCGGCGCCGTAAGTCAGACTGCCGAACGTGGCCTGCCCTCTGGATTGATGCCGCCCCTGAAACAGCTGATGCACCATCCCCACTGAAGCTGCGTGATACGCGCCGAACGTGGCGGCGTGCAGCACCTGAGCTAGCAACAGCAGCAACAGAAAATCGACGCACCAGCCTATCATCATGAAACGCACCACCGCCAGAGCGAAGCTGGCTATCAGGATGCGTGCAAAACCATAACGCTCGGTGAGCCTGGGCATCACGAAAAATACCGCGATTTCGCAGATCACCCCGAGCGCCCACAATCCGCCCACCGCACCTTTAGAGTAGCCATGCTCCACCAGATAGATCGAGAAGAAAGTGTAGTAAGGGCCGTGGGCGGCGGACATCAGAAAGCACGCGCCGAACAAGCTCAGCACAGCAGGTTGCAGCAAAATTTTCCTGATCGAATGCTGATCAGTGTGATGCGCCAAGACCTTTGTCTCGGGCAACTGCCGCGAGAAGATCAGAATTCCGAGCTCGCAGATCAGGCCTGCCCACAACAGCCAGGCGATGGCAATGTAGTCGAAGGCATAGCCCAAACCCACCACGGCAATAATGAACCCGACCGACCCCCACGAGCGCAGCCGCCCGTAGCGCCCGGTATATTGTCCCAGGTAACTGAGCGTAGTCGCTTCGACCAGCGGCATCGACGCGCTCCAGAAGAAACTCATCAAGCCCAGCACCAGCAGCATGCCCCAGAAGCTGGTAGTTGCGAACACGCCCAGATAGAAAACCGCGCTCAGCGTTGCTGCGACCTGAATCACCCGCAGGCGACGACCGGTATGGTCTGCCAGCCAGCCCCACAGGTTGGGCGCCAGCATGCGCATGACCGGTTGCACCGACATCAGAATGCCGATCTCTACCGCGTTAAAGTGGATGGACTGAAGGTATAAGCTCCAGTAGGGTGCGAACATCCCGATGAAGGCGTAATAGAAAAAATAGAATCCGGCTATGCGCCAGTAGTAGTTTTTGGCTTGGGTCACTTGCAGTACTGAACAGGCTGATCGAATGCGCATTCTAACTGGCGCAGAAAAATACCGTGCGCCCTCTTGAAATTAAAAAATCCATACCCATTTAAAAGCCTAAGTTAATTTAGGAGTAGTGCATGGAACACCAAGACACCGTCCCAACCACCGAGCCTGCCATCGATCCGATCGCAGAAAACGCTGAGGTCGTGCCCAACCTGGAAGAATTGCTGAAAGCAGCAGAACTCAAAGCGCAGGAGCACTACGACGCATGGATGTATGCCAAGGCTGAGAGCGAAAACATCCGCCGCCGCGCATCTGAGGACGTGAGCAAGGCACAGAAGTTCGCCGTAGAGCGTTTCTCTAATGAGGTGCTGGCAGTCAAAGACAGCCTGGAAGCAGGTCTTGCGGTTGAAACAGCGACAGTGGAAAGTTTCAAGAGCGGCATGGAACTGACCCTGAAACAACTCACCAGCGTGTTTGAGAAATTCAACATCATCGAAATCAATCCCGTTGGCGAGAAACTGGATCCGCACAAACATCAGGCGATCAGCATGGTTCCGAGCGATGAACCTGCCAACACCGTAGTCAGCGTGATGCAAAAGGGTTACACGCTCAATGAGCGCGTGTTGCGCCCGGCACTGGTTCTGGTTTCACAGGGTAAATAAAGCCATACGCCTATCAGCAGCGGTTCGCGACTAGCGACTTTTTTGATAAGCACACTTGAAAATTGTATTAGCCGCCCCATGTAGGGCGACATCGTAATCAACAACATCTGAAAAGGAATAAGTATTATGGGAAAAATTATCGGTATTGACTTGGGCACCACGAACTCTTGCGTCGCCGTCATGGAAAATGGCAAGACCAAGGTAATCGAGAACGCAGAAGGTACGCGCACGACCCCTTCCATCATCGCCTACATGGAAGATGGTGAAGTACTGGTCGGTGCTGCCGCCAAGCGCCAGGCTGTAACAAACCCGAAGAATACGCTGTACGGCGTGAAGCGCCTGATCGGTCGCCGCTTCGATGAGAAGATGGTACAAAAAGACATCGACATGGTGCCGTTCACAATCGTCAAAGCAAAGAATGGCGATGCATGGATCAAGGTACGCGACAAGGAATTCTCCGCACCTGAAATCTCCGCGCAAATTCTGATGAAGATGAAGAAGACTGCCGAAGACTACCTGGGCGAGTCCGTCACCGAAGCTGTCATCACCGTGCCTGCTTACTTCAACGATGCTCAGCGTCAGGCAACCAAGGATGCAGGTCGCATCGCAGGTCTGGATGTCAAACGCATCATCAACGAACCTACTGCAGCCGCATTGGCCTTCGGTATGGACAAGCAGGAAGGCGACCGCAAGATCGCGGTTTATGACCTGGGCGGTGGCACCTTCGATATCTCGATCATCGAAATCGCTGAAATTGATGGCGAACATCAGTTCGAAGTACTGTCCACCAACGGTGACACCTTCCTTGGCGGCGAAGACTTCGACCAACGCCTGATCGATTGGATCATCGACGAATTCAAGAAAGAGCAGGGCGTCGACCTGAAGAAAGACGTGCTGTCGCTGCAACGTCTGAAAGAAGCTGCAGAGAAAGCCAAGATCGAGTTGTCTTCCAACACCCAGACCGAAATCAATCTGCCTTACATCACGGCGGATGCCACC
>JBBRBS010000082.1:0-9791 GCA_038205615.1 Burkholderiales bacterium
GAAGGTGTCGTCAGTTTTCTCGAAGATAATCAGGGCCGGATATGGGCTTGCATGAACAACGGGTTCGCGCGATTCGATCCGATTGCGAATGCATTCGTTCGCCCCGTTTCCAGTACTACGACAAATTTTTCAAAAGTAGCAAAGCTGGCCATTAATGATCACCGGGGCGAGATCTGGCTGGCGACAAAGGACGGACTGACGCACTACAATCCGGATAGCGGTTTCACCATTGATTTCAGGCATGATCCGTTACGTGCTGACAGTATTGCAACCAACAATATAAAAGCTCTGACTGTGGATGACAAAGGAGGGCTGTGGGTCGCAACCTGGCCCGGTGGACTGGACTATCTGGCAGCGGGTTCCAAATCATTCGTGCATTATCGCCTGGATACGATAGCGCAACCCGACTCGTTGCTCAACAATGTCAGGGCGCTGCAATTTGATAATCAGCATCGATTGTGGATAGGCACTGAAGCCGGGATTGTTCTCTGGCAGCCGGGGACTGGCTGGTCGCAACGAAAACAGGTCAAATCCTCGTCCGGGATGGACCGCTTCAGGGTCAACCAGATATATCAGGACAAAAATGCAACGATCTGGGTGTCCACAATTAAGGAAGGCTTGCTGCGCTGGGATAGCGGAAAGGCCCGTTTCATCGGCTATACGCATCGCTCGGAAAACCCGTACAGCCTGCCCAGCAATGACATTGCATCGGTCTTTGTCGATCGATCCAATATGTTATGGGTCGCCTCCATCGCCGATGGCATCATTCGGGCCAACCTGGGGTTGCAGGGAATTGAGCAAATCATTCCCCGTGATCTGGCACCCGATAGCGCCTCGGACAGCAATGTGGTGACCAGCATTGCCGGTGATACGGATCGTCGTTTCTGGTTTGGCAGTTTAAGTGGATTGACGCTGTACGATACCGTCGCACACAAGATCGTTAAAAAAATTAAAGCCGACTCCGGCAACAAAGGTTCGCTGAACAGCAACACGGTAACCAGCTTATATAAAGCATCCGGCGGGCCGCTCTGGATTGGCACCTCTGCAGGCTTGAACCGTCTGGATAAGGCGGATGGATCTTTTAGCTCCGTGCCCTTTGACGATGCCGCCAGTCGCTTTGTCAGTCATATTGCGCCCGGTCGCGATGGCGTGCTTTGGATCGGCACCGCCGGCGGCCTGATTCGCTACAAACCGGGATCAGGTGCGATCCGGAAATACAGTCACGATCCCGATGATCCCTATAGCCGCAGTATTAATTCCACCCAGGTATCCTTTGAAGATCATGCCGGCCGCGTGTGGGCAGCGGGCGCTGCCAACGGCGGAGGGCTGGATGTCCTTGATCAGGCCAGCGGGCGGTTCACCCATTATCGGCATGATCCGGCCAATCCCGCCAGTTTGAGCAACGACCATGTGTATTGTGTGTACGAGGACAAGCAGGGCGTGTTGTGGGTCGGTACGGGGCGCGGGCTTAACCGGGTCGTTTTTAAACCGGCCGGAGGCGTTGAATTTCTCGCTTATCCGCAACGAATTTTAGCAAATGACAGGATATCTGCTATTGAGAGCGATGACGCCGGGCTGCTATGGCTGAGAACCTCGTCCGGACTATACAATTTTGATCCGATGATCGGCAATGTCACCGATTTCTATCTGAAAAAGTATTTTGCTGATACCGTCGATCGTTCATCCGTACACGACAGTAAAGGCGTGTTGTACTTCGGCAGCGGCACAGGCATAGTTTCGGTTGATCCGAAGATCGCCAGTGTCGAGTCTTTTTTGCCACAGGTGTCGATCACCGATATCAGCATATTCAATCGCTCGTTGCGCGATCAGCATCATCTGGAAGGGGTTGAACTGGAGGGCACCCTGACCGAACCCAAAGCGCTGACGCTCACGCAGCATAACGCCGTTTTTTCCCTGGAGTTTTCCGCCTTGCATTATGCCAATCCGGCTCTTAACCGTTATCTCTATCGACTGGACGGCTTTGACAAAGACTGGGTGCAGGTTGACGCACAGCATCGAAATGCCACTTATACCAACCTTGATCCGGGCAGCTATCTCTTTCATGTCAAGGCATCCAATAATGCCGGGAACTGGAGCGAGACATCGATGCCGGTTACGATTACACCGCCATTCTGGGCCACCTGGTGGTTCCGCGCGTGGATCATTGCATTGCTTACGGTGATTGCTGTGATGATCTATCGCTGGCGTATTCAGCAGCTCAAGAGCAATGAGGCGCGCCTTGAGAAGCTGGTCACTGAAAGCAACGTCGAGGCGATCGCATTGCGCAACGAAGCAATCGTGTTGCGCGATGAAGCCATCGCGGCGAATCAGGCCAAAAGTGAATTTATCGCCAACATGAGCCATGAAATAAGAACGCCGATGAACAGCATTCTCGGTATGGCACACCTGGCGCTGAATATGGAAATTTCCGCCAAAGGGCGCAACTATCTGGAAAAGATACATCTGTCCGGATTGCACCTGTTGGCAATTATCGAGGAGGTTCTGGATTTTTCAAAAATCAGCGCCAACAAGCTGAAGCTCGAAGAGATCAGTTTTAACCTGAGCGAGGTGTTGGCGAGCACCAATGTGCTGTTCGAGCAGCGGATCAGGGAAAAAGGGCTGAGGCTGGCCATCGACGTCGACCCTGCCATCCCATGCTGCTTGCGTGGTGATCCACTGAGGCTCGGTCAGGTGCTGATCAATTATCTTGGCAATGCTGTGAAATTTACTGAAAAAGGCAATATCCTGGTTCGCGTCAGACGGTTGGATGAAGACGATGACAGCGTGCTGGTACGCTTTGAAGTGCAGGATGAGGGTGTCGGCATTGCCGATGAGGCCAAAGCCCGGCTCTTTCAGGCATTTCAGCAAGTCGATGTGTCCACTACGCGTATTTATGGCGGTACAGGTCTCGGCTTGTCCATCTGCCGCCAATTGGCGGAGTTGATGAACGAGGGCGAGGTCGGTGTGGAAAGCTGCCCTGGCAAGGGGAGCACCTTCTGGCTGAGCGTGAGGCTGAAAAAAGGGTGTCTGGATCAGGTCAAGATCGAGGAAGCCGACGCGGCAGCCAGTCCGCAGTTCAAAGGTGCGCGCATTCTGGTGGCAGAAGATCATCCCTTCAATCAGGAGGTGATAACCGACATTCTGGCAAATGTCGGCGCGGTGGCCTGCATCGCTCAAAATGGAAAAGAGGCGCTTGATCTGATCGAGACGCAACGCTTCGACTGCGTTTTGATGGACATCCAGATGCCTGTAATGGATGGATTTGAGGCCGTCAGGCTGATTCGGGCCAATCCAGTATTAGCCGCAATGCCGGTGATCGCGATGACAGCCAGTGCATCGGCTGAGGACCAGGCGATTTATCTGGCGGCTGGCATGAATGATTTCATCAGCAAACCATTCGATCCCAACGTGCTCTATGCCACGATCGCCAAATGGCTGTTGCTGCGTAAGCAAACTGCTGTGATGCCCGCCACAGTTTTCGCGGCCGATGTCATAGACCTGTCCGTGCTGGCTAAATGGATAGGCGACGACAAATTGAAACTGCGCGGATTTTTTATCCGGTTTCTCGAGTCGGCGAGAATGGATATGAGCAAGATAGACGCAGCACTGGACATCAAAGATTTTGCGGTGCTCGCAACGCTGGCTCACCGCGTCAGCTCGCCTGCCAGAATGGTGGGGGCGTACGGATTTGCAGATATGTGTCAGACATTGGAGACGCACGGTAAGGATAAAGGCGATATCGAACAGGTGCAGGTGATCATCGGGCAGATGCACATCATGCTGGATCTGATCGCTGAACGAATAGACCGCGAGTTGGCGTGAGCGGAGAAGATCGGGCCTGCTTTGGCATACGAAGGATGCGTGTGTCGGACGTTATGAACGCAACCTGCCCCGAACAAAGTCGATGTGCAAACGCAGTTCATAGAACATCTGTCCGCAGGACGCCGGTACGACGATTTTGTTGACCGTATGTTCGATGTGATCCAAGTGCCGCAGCAGCTCTGCGCGCCTTGTCTGATCAGCCGCAGGCTTGAATGCGTCGCGTTCGAGATCCAGTAAAGCACGGTACCAGCGGTAAATGCGCGATTCCAGACGCCAGCGGTAGATAATCGGCACGAGTTGCAACGAGGGAATCACGAACAGCGCAAGCGGCACGATGATGGTCAGTGCGCGCGTGATCAGACTCGCGACCCAGAAGGGGAAAGTGCGGTAGAGGAAGCTTTTACCTGATTCGTAGAAGCGGCTGGCATCCTCGCTGATGCGGAACTCATGCTCCAGGGCTGCGGGGAACTCGCCGCGCTTCTTGAATGGGGATGCGGCACCGTG
This sequence comes from Burkholderiales bacterium, assembly GCA_038205615.1. GTDB lineage: Bacteria > Pseudomonadota > Gammaproteobacteria > Burkholderiales > Gallionellaceae > Gallionella. The sequence goes on from JBBRBS010000082.1 coordinate 4,327, forward strand.
TACTTCTCTGGCGGCTTCGAGCAGCAGGTCGGAGAGCGCGGGATGAAGATCATCCCGTGCAATGAGTTCCACCGCAGGGCCGACCAGAGACAGATTTTCAGCGGGAATGTTATGACCCAGATCGAGCGAGCCTTTGGGCACTTCCAGCTTGTTTAAATAGTTGATGCGGCGGGTATAGCCCTCTGCCTGGATAAAATTGAACAGGCGGATGCCCGGTGCGTGCATTAAATGACGCATTGAGTCGATGGAGGTGGTTTCGCCCATCAGAAAAATGGCATCGACGCGATTTTCCAGCAAGGCATGCTCCGGATCGATGTCAAGCGTATTGACCAGCGTAGTTTCTCCATCTGCCTTGATGCCGTTAGCCAGTAGCAGTGTGCGTGCCAGTGTGTCGGTGCCGCTGCCCTTCGGGCCCAGATAGAGCCGCTGCCCCTTGAATTCCGATAACAGATTCCTGAAAGCACCACGATAAAAAATCATCAGCGGCTGGTAGGAAATGCTGCCGAGGGACACCAGATTGTCAGTTTTTGCGCCGTTGACCTGGCCACCCAGTACAAAGCCGATATCGACATTTGTTTTCGGGTCGGACAACTTGTTAAAGTTATCCAAAGATCCCTCCGAAGGCATGATTTTCAGCGTAACGCCGTTTTTGGCCAGGATGGCCTTGTATTTTTCAGCCGTGGTTTGGAAAATACTGCCGACGGGCCCGCTTGCGATGGTGAGCGTGGTGGGCGCTGCCGCTTCCATGAACATAAAAACCGTTGCGCTCAGCGCAAGCCCGATGAACAGAATTACGCCAACGGTCACGACAAGCCCTTGTCCGAAAAGAAAATTCAGTTTTGAGAGGTTTCTCTCAAGATATATTTTTGGCGTAATCACGGTAGTGGCGAAAGTTTATGTACAAATATAATTTGGCAATTGTTTCATGTAGCGCATTGCGATTCCCGCTTTTGTGCATAGTTCGTTAAACAATAACATGAATCTCCGCCCAGCAGACGGGTGCCAGGCTCATCCTGATTAAAGAGGATAATCGGGATTGCTGGGGTTTCCGGCACTTCTCATTTACAATCGCGATTGCCGACGAAATATCAGCATCGCCATCAAGTCAAATCAACTACCCGCCATGACCAAACATACCACACCCGATCACGCACGACTCGACCGCATCGTCGCTGAAGCACGCAAGCAAAGCGAAGTCCGTGAGGCCGGCTATCGCGAACGGGCGCTCAAGTTATATCCATGGATCTGTGGTCGATGCGCCAGAGAATTTTCCGGGGTGCGCCTGCGCGAACTGACGGTGCATCACAAGGATCATAATCACGATAATAACCCGGTGGATGGCAGCAACTGGGAGCTGCTCTGTCTGTACTGTCACGACAACGAACATTCGCGCGTGCTTGAAGAGGCGGGGAGGAATCGTGGCGCTGACGGTCAAAAAGCGGCCACCCATAATCCTTTTGCCGACCTGCAGGGGCTGTTGAAGAAATGATCCTGTTATTTAACGTCTCACACTATCAGCCTGATTTCGCCCGTTTTGTTCAATGTTAAGTAAACTCAATTCCGTACAGCGTGAAGCGGCCATGTATCTCGACGGGCCGTTGCTGGTGCTGGCGGGGGCGGGCAGCGGCAAGACGCGCGTGATCACCCACAAGATTGCCTATCTGGTGGAGGAGTGCGGCTATGCGGCGCGCAATATCGCGGCGATCACCTTTACCAACAAGGCCGCCAACGAGATGCGTGAACGGGTAGGCACGCTGTTGCCGGGCAAGAGTGCCAAAGGCCTGGTGGTCAGCACCTTTCACTCGCTGGGCATGACGATCTTGCGCGCCGAGGCAAAACTGCTGGGTTACAAGCCGCAATTCTCTATTTTCGATTCCAGCGATACGTGGAAGATCATCAGCGAACTGACCAACTCAGGCGACAAGCAGGAGCTGCGCGACATCCAGACCCAGTTGTCGAACTGGAAATCGGCATTTATCTCGCCGGAACAGGCGGTGGTGGTGGCCGACAGCGCCGAGGCCGAGGCTTATGCGCGCATTTACATGCGCTATCAGGAAACCTTGCGCGCTTATCAGGCGGTGGATTTCGACGATCTGATCCATTTGCCGGTGGTGCTGTTCAACGAGCATCCGGAAGCCTTGCAGCGCTGGCAGAACAAGCTGCGCTACCTTTTGATAGACGAATATCAGGACACCAACGACTGCCAGTATCAGCTGACCCGGCTGCTGGCAGGAAAACGCGCCGCGTTCACCGCCGTGGGCGACGATGATCAGGCGATTTATGCCTGGCGCGGGGCGAGTATCGAAAATCTGCACAACCTGCGCACCGATTACAGCCACCTGCGCGTGATCAAGCTGGAGCAGAATTACCGCTCCTCGCAGCGTATCCTCAAGGTGGCCAATCACCTGATCAACCACAATACCAAGGTGTTCGAGAAGAACTTGTGGAGCGATCACGGCATCGGTGATCCGATCCGCATCTATGCCGCGAAGGATGACGCGCAAGAGGCCGAGAGCGTGGTGATGAAGCTGATCACCCACAAGTTCGAGCACCAGACCAAATTTTCCGATTACGCAATCCTGTATCGCAGCAACTATTTGTCGCGCGCCTTCGAGGAGCAGTTGCGCGCCCAGCGCGTGCCCTACACGGTCAGCGGCGGCAGCTCGTTTTTCGACAAGCCCGAGATCAAGGATATCACCGCCTATTTGCGGCTGATCGCCAATCCGGACGATGATCCTGCCTTCATCCGCGCCATCACTACGCCTAAGCGCGGTATCGGTAATACCACGCTGGAAAAACTCGGCAGCCATGCCGGAATACGTCAGATCAGCCTGTTCGAGGCCGCGTTCGATGTGCAGATCGAGCAATTGCTCCCCCCCCGTCAGTATGAAGACCTGATGATTTTTTGTCGCTTCATCAATCGCCTGGAAGATCGTGCAGACTCGGATCCCTGCGGCGAATTACTCGATGAATTGCTGCGCGCGATCAATTATGAAACCTGGCTGTACGACTCCCAGGAATCGCGTCAGGCGGAAACCCGCTGGAAGAACGTCGAAGACTTTGTCGGCTGGCTCAAGCGCAAATCAGAGGCCGATGAGAAATCGCTGATCGATATGGTGCAGATGATCTCGCTGATCAATATGCTCGAAGGCAAGGATAAAGAACAGGACGCCGTCTCGCTGTCCACGCTGCATGCGGCCAAGGGGCTGGAGTTTCCCCATGTGTTCATCATCGGCGCGGAAGAAGACATTCTGCCGTTCCGTGACAGCGACGCAAAAGGCATCGAGGAAGAGCGCCGCCTGATGTACGTCGGTGTCACCCGCGCCGAGCGCAGTCTGCAGATCAGTTACTGCACCCGACGCCGGCGAGGTAAGGATTGGGCGCTGTGCGAGCCTAGCCGCTTTCTGGAAGAAATGCCGCAGAGCGAGCTGATTTATGCCGGCGGACACGCGGATGCCGCACAGGTGGTCACCAAGGATGAAGGCATGGACAAGCTCGCCCGTCTGAAGGCGATGCTCAATAAACCGGCGACAGAATCATGAACGATCATCAAATTGAATTAAGGCAGGCCGCGCTGTATTGGCTCGCCGAGTCCGATGCTGACAGGAAAGCCGCGGGGGTGCGGCAGTTGGCGGCAAGCTGGGCATCAGGACAGCTTGCATTGGATAGCGCAGCACGGTTGACCGCAATGCAGCCTGTCCCCGGGAATCCTGACAGGCCCGAACTGGTCGCCCCTCGTCTGGTCAAACGCCGCTCGATGGTTACAGCAGAGGGGCGCGCCATCCTGATTCATGCGCTGGTACACATCGAATTCAACGCGATCAATCTGGCGCTGGATGCGATCTGGCGTTTCGCTGACATGCCATCGGCCTATTACATCGACTGGCTGCAGGTGGCCGATGAGGAGGCGCTGCATTTCTCATTGCTGGCCGCTCATCTGAAAACACTGGGGCATACCTATGGCGACTTTCCCGGGCACAGCAGTCTGTGGGAGATGGCCGATAAAACCCGCAGCGACGTGCTCGCACGCATGGCACTAGTGCCGCGCACGATGGAGGCGCGCGGCCTGGATGTCGTCCCCTCATTGCGCGACAAGCTGGCGCAGGCAGGCGATCTTGATGCGGCAGCGATTCTGGACATTATTCTGACGGACGAAATAGGCCATGTCGCGATCGGCAACCGCTGGTACGGTTATCTGTGTGAGGCGCGCGCGCTGGAACCTGTCGCGACGTATGCCGCGCTTGCCGCCGAATATGCTGCTCCGGTGCCGCGCGGCCCGTTCAATTTATCTGCCCGGCGCGCCGCCGGATTTAGCGAACCGGAACTGGCGGCGTTAACCGACTGCTAGTCCGCCGGTTTGTTAAGCGGGGGCCAGCGTGGCACAATCGCGCCTCATTCAAAGAAACGAAACCTATGCTGAGTTACCGTCACGCCTTTCACGCCGGCAATCATGCCGATGTACTCAAACACTTCATCGAGGTGCAACTGCTGCGCTATCTGGCACAAAAGGACAAGCCGTTCTGGTACATCGATACCCATGCCGGCGCTGGCTGCTATTCGCTCGACAGCGGTTACGCAACGCAGAATGCCGAGTATGAAAGCGGCATCGCGCGCCTGTGGGATAGGGACGATCTGCCCGCAGCTTTAGCCGATTATGTCGCGCTGGTCAAAGGCATCAATTCCGACGGAGCGATGAAGCTGTATCCCGGATCACCGCTGGTGGCGCAGGTACTGTTGCGGGATGCGGACAAGATGCGCTTGTTCGAGTTGCATCCTTCTGACAGCGAGTTGTTGCAACAGAATTTCGCAGGTTCGGGCGCATTGATGCAGACTGCCGACGGTTTCGGTGCGCTGAAAGCCTTGTTGCCGCCCCCGCCGCGTCGCGCACTGGTGTTGATCGACCCGCCTTATGAAGACAAGCAGGATTATCAGCGCGTGGTGTCCGCACTGGGCGAAGGGCTGAAGCGCTTTGCCAGCGGCGTGTATGCGGTCTGGTATCCTCAGCTGCAGCGCAGCGACGCGCGGCAATTGCCCGAACAGCTCAAGAAATTGCCGGTTAAAAGCTGGCTGCATGTCGCGCTCAGTGTGCAAGAACCGGGTGAGGATGGTTTCGGTATGCACGGCAGCGGCATGTTCATACTCAATCCGCCGTGGAACCTGCATGGCGTGTTGCAGGAGGTGATGCCGTATCTGGTCAAGCATCTGGGGCAGGATGATAGTGCGTCTTTTACGCTGGAACAGCAGAATAGCTAGAGCCAGATTTTTGCGATAAATACCTGATTTTATTCATTTAATTATTGAATAGCGATTTTATGACCCGTTCGCATATATGGAATTTCTTCCGCGCAGGCGGCTTCGATCAGGTGCGACTCGATACCGGCGCCGATCTGCTCGCGCTGGGCGAGCTCGATCAGAAGCTGTGGGTGGCGCTCAGCTGTCCGACGCGCGGCATCGAGTTTGATCCC
>JBBRBS010000083.1:0-9734 GCA_038205615.1 Burkholderiales bacterium
ATGTCGTCCCCTTCGATAATCTGCCTGAAACCTTCGCGCCGCTGTTGCAGGGCAAGTCGATCGGCCGCACTGTTGTCCGGTTTGCAACTGCTGGGTGATTTGTGTCCGGTTTAATTTAAGCTGCGTGTGCGGCTGCAGTGATGCTATAATCCTCGCCCTTGCGAAAGTGGCGGAATTGGTAGACGCACTGGATTTAGGTTCCAGCGCCTCGCGGCGTGAGAGTTCGAGTCTCTCCTTTCGCACCAAGGTAGAATTGTAAGCCCCTGATATCAGGGGCTTTTTTCTTGCCTATTGTTAAAAATTATCAACATAATCAATATGTTGTTAGTGTCGGCTAGTATCTGTTGGTTTCAGGCTGTATCTTGACAGCCAATTTGTCATGCTAACAGACAAACACTTGTTGCCAAAAATGCCAAAATCATTCCCGCGCTTACGATAACCCCAATCAAGAATGCGAAGCCATCCAGCAAACCGCAGACTATATTCGACGGAATGGAAATCGGATTGCACATGTACATAGCCGTGAGCGGGTCAAAAACGTTCAGACTTAAAATTCAAATCACGCATCAGCAACGGCATGCTGGACGGTATTAACAGCAAGGTGCAGTTGGCCAAAAGACAAGCTGGAGGCTACAAAAATAAGGGAGATTTCATCAAAATGTTTTATTTCCTGTATGGGTATTGAAATTTAACTACCCACTCAATTTTATATAGAGCCTTCTTGTTTTTCGTCTGCACCCATTAAAGGCCGAGGGAAGCTAGCAGATCGTCCACTTCATCCTGTCCGTTGACGCTGTCTGTCGTTTGATGGCCCGGACCTGCGGTTAACCCAGCGGTGCTGATCAGCGAATCCTTTGCATTCGGCGCATATTCTTTGAGGATGTCGAGCAGGATGTTTTCGATTTCGACGGCGGCATCAACGATCTTGTTGACCATCTGGCCCGCCACATCGCGAAATTCCTGCGCTTCCATGATCTGCAACAGATTGTGGTGCACAGCTTCCTCGGCCATCGCGATTTCGCCCAGTTTCGAGATTGCATCCTGGACCAGAGGCTGATGCTCAGTGAAATTGGCATCGGCAAGGCGCATCGACAGATCGGCGCAAGTAGCGCGGTTGCCACTGGTCATCGGCAGAGAGTCTTCAACGGCGCTGATGGTCCGCTCCGATGCGTCGTGCATGGATTTGTCGATGAAGGACAGTCGCTCGCGCGCATCCGGCATCGTGGATGCCGACTTTTCCAGATGACGAGTATGGCCGAGGTCCTTGAGTATGCGGTGCAGGCGGGCGGTCGCGATGCCGATTTTCTCAACTCTGGCATCGGGGAGTGCGCTGCGTTTCTTGCGTGGCGTAGGGAATTCGCTCATTTTTGTAGGTCCGGAAGATTTTTAATGTTATCAGCAGGTTGAAATGGTCTGGCGCAAATCAGTACTCGCTGTATTTTTTTGCGCTGCCGCGAACTTGATCCGCAGGGTACTTTACCGCATTTTTCTCCAGCTTGTGCAGGGCGGCTTCCAGCAAATCGACGCCCAGTTTATCTGAAATGCGCACAAGATACAGCAATACATCGGCCAGTTCATCTGCGACGGCAGCTTTTTTCTCTGCCGCCAGATCTGCTGATTGCGCTTCCGTCAGCCACTGAAAATGTTCCATCAGTTCGGCGACTTCCACCATTAAGGCCATGCTCAGATTTTTTGGAGAATGAAACTGATCCCAGTCGCGCGCACCGGCAAAAGAGCGCAGTCTGTCGCGCAAAGTATGCAAATCGGATGGTTCGGGCATTGTGGAGTCCGGAGAGTTTGGCGGGAATGCTTCGTTGCAGGATAGAAGAACCGGGCGGCAGCTAAGAAAAACTGTTTTCCCTCCCCTTGCCGGTTCCTTGATGAAACAACCTCAGTGACTACCGATAAGCGTACATTCTTTTGATGAATACATTCGCATTAACCGCGGCCATATCCGGGGGCATGGCGTTAAGTTTGCGGTTTTCGGTCAGCGGCTGTAAGCCCGGTGCTGCGCTAAAATTTGCCGATATGACTTCATCGTCACCGGCAATCGAAACATTGCGTTCAATTTCAAAGCTGCTGATATTCATGGTCACGATGCTCATGTCACACCTCCGGCGGTTTGGATTATGGGCGGCAGCCCTGTAACTAAGTTATCGGCGCAAAGGCGCAAGAATTTAGCGTCAGGGCAAAATTTATCCGCGCGTATTCGACTGGCTGCCGAACCGGGAAAGTTCTACGAAGGGGGCCGCTTGCCAGCCGGGTTTTTGATGCTCAGCGACGACGTTGGTGAAGATGCCGCCGCGCACGTAAAATTTTGCGGTCAGACGCATGAAGCGGGGGCTGGTGGCTGCAATCAGATCGTCCAGGATCCGGTTGGTGACATCTTCGTGAAAATGGCCTTCATCACGGAATGACCACATGTACAGTTTCAGGCTCTTTAATTCCACGCACTTTTCGTCGGCGATGTAATCCAGAATCAGCGTCGCGAAATCCGGCTGGCCAGTCTTAGGGCACAGGCAGGTGAACTCGGGGATTTCCATGTGGATGTGGTAATCGCGGGCAGAATTTGGATTGGGGAAGGTTTCAAGCGCTTTGGTGGGTTGTGTCGTCATTTGGTTGCGGGTCTTGCTTGGGTTAAGATGACAGGCATTATATCGTCACGACCACCAAATTGCGTCTTTCACAAATCAAGTTAGCCGGATTCAAATCCTTCGTTGATCCCACGCAGATCCATCTGCCGGGGCAGATCGTCGGTATCGTGGGTCCGAACGGCTGCGGCAAGTCGAATGTGATCGATGCGCTGCGCTGGGTGCTGGGCGAGTCAAAGGCTTCGGCGCTGCGTGGCGAATCCATGCAGGACGTGATTTTCAACGGGTCGGGTAAGCGTAAACCCGTGGCGCGCGCCAGCGTGGAACTGGTGTTCGACAACCGGCTTGGTAAGGCAGCCGGTCAGTGGTCAAGCTATGCGGAAATTAGTATCAAGCGCGTATTGCAGCGCAACGGCGAATCCGGCTATCACATCAATAATCAGAAGGTGCGCCGCAAAGATATTACCGATATTTTTCTGGGTACGGGGCTGGGTGCGCGTGCCTATGCGATCGTCGAGCAAGGCATGATCTCGCGCATCATTGAGGCCAAGCCTGAGGAATTGCGCGTCTTTCTCGAAGAGGCGGCGGGCGTGTCAAAATACCGCGACCGCAGGCGCGAGACGGCGCAGCGTCTGGGCGACACGCGCGACAATTTATTGAGGGTCGATGACATCTTGCAGGAGATGGACAAGCAGCTTGTGCATCTGGGTGAACAGGCCAAAGTTGCGATGCAATATCGCGAGCTGGAAACGCAGCGCAACACCGCGCAACATCTGCTCTGGCTGGTACGCAAGCAGGAAGCCGAGGTGACGCGCGTCGGGTTTTCCGCGCAGATCGAGAAGACGCGTACCGGGCTGGAATTTCAAACGGCTTTGCTGCGTGAAATTGAAAGCGCGCTGGAGACAGAACGCAGCAGCCACTACCAGCTGTCCGATGCGTTGCACGCAAGACAGGGCGAGCTGTACAGCGCGAATGCGGAGATCGCGCGTCTTGAACAGCTGATCCAGCATGCCACCGCGCAACACCAGCGGCTGCAGCTGCAAATCGACAACACCGGGCGGCAAATCGAACAGCAGCAACAACAAAGGCTGGCGGCGCAGGGACAGCTGGAACATTGGCAACGTCAGCAGGAAGAAGCGGCGCTCAGACTGCTTGAGGCCGAGAAAAATTCGGCGCTGGAAGGCGTCAATCTGCCGCAGGCAGAGGAGGTCGCGCGCACGGCACGGGAACGCTGCAGCGGATTGCAGCGGGCGCAATCACAGCAGCAGCTGAATCTGCAAGTGGCGCAGTCGCAGCATGACAACTTGCAGCGCAATATTGTGCAGATGGAGTCCCGCCGGCACCGCTTGTTGCAGGAGCAGGATAGTCTGCCGCGCCCCGATGTTGATGCGCTGCAACAGGTGCAAGAGCAATTGGCCGAGTTGGAAATGGCGCATGCTGAACTCGAAGAAAAGCTGATGTATTTGCAGGATCAGCTGCCACCAGCTGAGATTGAACGGCAGCGGCTGCGCACTTTGTTGCAGCAACAGGAGCGCCAGGTGGCGTTAACGTCTGCGCGTTTGCATGCCTTGCAGCAATTGCAGCAGCAGCTCGATTGCGACAAGAATTTAACAAGCTGGCTGCAAAGCAACAAGCTCGACGGGCTGCCCAGGCTGTGGCAATCCATCCGCATCGAGAGCGGCTGGGAAAATGCGCTGGAGGCGGTGCTGCGTGAACGGATGAACGCGTTGGCGGTGCCTGCAATTGCTGATGTGGCGGACCAGGCGCCACCGGCCAGAGTGGCGCTGTTTGAGTCTGCTGCCGTTCGATCTGAGCGTGTCGACGGGGCGCTACTTACTGAATTCGAGAGGGGCGCACAGCCGTTACTCCATTACATTCAGTGTCAGGATGCGCAGGTGCTCCCCGCACTAAGCGGTTGGCTGGCGTCCATTTATACCGTATCAGATGTAGCAGAAGGCTTATCCCGTCGGGAGCTGTTGCCGCCGGGGGGATGCTTTATCACACCTGACGGCCATCTGGTCGATTCGCACAGCGTGCTGTTCCATGCGCCTGACAGCCAGTTGTATGGCGTGTTGAACCGTCAACGCGAGATCGAACAGCTTGAAAATGAATTGATAATTGATAATTCATCGGTTGATAATTTAAAACGTCAGCTTGATGTTGCCGAGCACCACTATCGTTCGGTCGAGGTGCAAATTCCGCCGTTGCGAAGTGGTATCAGTGATTCAAAGCTGCGCGAGCATGCGCTGCAAATGCAGATGCTCAGGCTGAATCAGACGCATCAGCGAAGTGCAGAGCGCGCTCAGCAAATTGCGCGCGAATTGCAGGAAGTAGTCGAATTGCTGGAGGTTGAGCAGGAACAGCTGAGCGACACAATCGGGCAGATGGTCATGCTGCGCGAGGCGCTCGCGGTTTGTCAGCTGCAGGTGGATGAGGCACAACACGATGCCGATGTGCAGGAAATGGCCTTGCGAGAGCTGCGCAGTCGCGCGCAACAGGTGCAACATGTACGGCATGAAGCGCATTTCTTTGCACGAACCTGCCAGGACAAAGTCGCCGATTTGCACGCGAATATTCAGATCGTAATCGATGCGCTGCTGCAGTCCGAGCAAAATTTGGGGCAATTGCGCGCCGAACTGTCCGACAGCCGCGATGATGCGGCAACGGATGTATTGCAAGCTGCCTTGCAGCTTCGCCAGCACGCCGAACAGGCTCTGAGTGATGCACGCAGCGGTCTGGAAAATGCGACAGGGCGGTTGCAGGACCGTGAGCAGGCTCGTCTGTCATGTGAGCATGCACTTTCAGGATTGCGCGATCAGCTTAATGAATACGCCCTCAAAGAGCAGGAAGCGCGTTTGTATTACGAGCAATGGGCTACACAGTTGCAGGGTGTGGATGAATCACGCCTTGTACCACTCCTGGCCTGCGCAAAAACAGGGCAGCTGCAAAACGATCTGAACCGGCTGAGCCGGGCGATTGAAGCCTTGGGTGCGGTGAATCTCGCCGCGCTCGAAGAGTTGCAAGCCGCGACCCTTCGTAAACAGTATCTGGATGCGCAGGCCGAGGATCTGCAACAGGCAATGGCGACGCTCGAAGAGGCGATCAGGCACATAGACCGGGAATCGCGCGATCTGCTGATGGATACTTACAATCAGGTCAATTTGCAGCTGGCGGAGCTGTTTCCGATCCTGTTTGCCGGAGGTGAAGCCCGGCTGGTGTTGACCGGCGATGAGATACTCGACAGCGGCGTGCAGGTAATGGCGCAACCACCCGGAAAGAAGAACAGCTCGATCCATTTGCTGTCCGGCGGTGAAAAGGCGCTGACCGCCATCGCGCTGATATTTTCGCTGTTTCAGCTCAATCCCGCGCCATTCTGTCTGCTGGACGAAGTGGATGCGCCGCTGGATGATACCAACACCGAACGATTGTGCGCACTGGTCAAAAAAATGGCACTGCATACCCAGTTTGTGTTCATCAGTCACAACAAGATCGCGATGGAAATGGGCGAGCAGCTGATCGGCGTGACGATGCAGGAGAAGGGGGTGTCCAAAGTGGTGACCGTGGATATTGAAGCGGCGCTGCGCATGCGGGATGAGGCTGCGTAGTTTTAGGTTTTCAGTTTGCGGTTTACAGTTTTGACTAACGATTAACGATTAACGATTAACGATTAGCTACTTTCAGTAATATCATCACCGCACCGCTGCCGCCCACCCCGGGTGACGTTGCGCAATAAGCTAAGACCTGCGGATGTTGTATAAGCCAGTTACGGGTAAGCGTGCGCAATACCGCCTCGCCGCCGGGACTGTTCGTGCCCTTGCCGTGTATCACCAGCACATGGCGCAAGTCGTTTTGCACGGCCTCAAACAAAAAATGTTGCAACAGCATGCGTGCCGCATCGACCGGATTGCCGTGCAGATCAAGTGTGTCCTGAGCGCGGCTGTGCCGCAATTTGCGCAACGAGAGGTGCGACAATCCGTTGCCCAGATAGTCTTCCGGCGCATTGCCGGATGCATGGTAGGACAGGGTGTCAGGCAATACATGGGAGTGGGCGGGGTTGCGAACACGGGCCTGTGTGACGGGCTTGGACGGATTGATGCGATTTTGCTCGGACAGCGGCGTGACAGGGCCGACCACCGCACGAAACAGCGCCGCATCCGCGTCAACGCGAGGCTCGCGTGACGGGACTTCTTCCTGCTGCGTGGGAACCGGTGACCTTGCGGCTTTGCCGTTCAGTCGAATGGCTTTCATCAGGAAGAAGCGGGACGGGCGGAGTGCGGTTTTTACAGTTTGCCGATCGAGGCCAGATACTTGTCCGCATCCAGCGCCGCCATGCAACCGGTTGCCGCGCTGGTCACAGCCTGACGGTAGATTTGATCCTGTACGTCGCCTGCCGCGAACACGCCGGAAATGCTCGCTGCTGTGGCATTGCCGGTTGAACCGCCGCGCGTGGTGATGTAACCGTTGTCCATTTCCAGTTGCCCGGTGAAGAGATCGGTATTGGGCTTGTGGCCGATGGCGATAAACACGCCGGTCAGCGCGATATCCTGCTTTTCGCCGCTTTGCACATCCTTGACGCGCATGCCGGTCACGCCGGAGGCATCGCCCAGTACTTCATCCAGCGTGCTGTTCAGTTGCAGCGTGATTTTTCCCGCCGCTACTTTTTCCATCAGATGGTCGATCATGATGCGCTCGGCGCGGAAGGTGTCGCGGCGGTGTACCAGTGTGACATGTTTGGCAATGTTCGCCAGGTACAGCGCTTCTTCCACGGCGGTATTGCCGCCGCCGATCACCGCCACATTCTGACCACGGTAGAAGAATCCGTCGCAGGTTGCACAACCCGAGACGCCGCGTCCCATGAATTCCTCTTCGGAAGGCAGGCCCAAGTACTGCGCGGATGCGCCGGTGCAGATGATCAGTGCGTCGCAGGTATAAGAGCCCGCATCGCCTGTCAATTGAAACGGTTTTTGTTGCAGCTTCGCGGTGTGGATGTGATCGGAAATCATCTTTGTCTCGAAACGTTCGGCGTGCTGCTGCAATCGCGCCATCAATTCAGGCCCCTGCACGCCTGACACGTCGCCAGGCCAATTGTCCACCTCAGTGGTGGTCATCAACTGACCGCCTTGCGCCATGCCCGTGATCAGCACGGGATTAAGGTTGGCGCGTGCCGCGTAAACAGCGGCCGTGTATCCGGCAGGTCCTGAACCCAGAATAATGAGGCGATGATGTTGAGTGGTCATGATGGTGCTTTCGGTAATAATTGGGCTGATTATCCAGCGATGGACGAAATTTACCAGTAATGGCGGCAATCTGTCGAGCATCGGTTAAAATCAGCGCCATGAAACTATTTTTACGCTGTGTTTTTCTGCTCGCAGGCTGCTTGTCCTCATTCTCCGTTTTATCCGTGAACTTGCCCGGCATTCCCGAATTTATTGACGAAATGGTCGTTAAAAACCACTTCGATCGGGGTGAATTGATCGCCGTGTTCGAACGGGCAAATCATAAACCGCAGATTATCGAAGCGATTACACGCCCGGCTACGCTGAAACCGTGGCCTGAATATCGCGCCGCCTTCGTCAATGCCCGGCGCGTCAAGCTGGGTCTGGTGTTCTGGGATAAGTACCGGTTTGATTTATATCGCGCCGAGAAAAAATACGGGGTGCCGCAGGAAATCATCGTGGCGCTGATCGGTGTTGAAACGGTTTACGGCCAGAACATGGGAAATTTTCGCACGCTCGATGCATTGACCACACTGGCGTTTGATTACCCGCGCCGTGCGGCATTTTTCCGTGATGAACTGGAAAATTACCTGTTGCTGGCGCGTGAACAGCAATTCGATCTGCTGGATGTGAAGAGTTCCTATGCCGGCGCACTGGGTATCCCGCAGTTCATGCCCAGCAGCTATCGCAAGTATGCGGTCGATTTTAACCGCAACCACAAGACGGATCTGCTGAACGAAGCCGCCGATGCGATTGGCAGTGTCGCAAATTATATGCAAGGCTACGGCTGGATTGCAGGCGGACCGGTTGCCGTGCGCGCAGAGGTCGGTGAAATCGCTTGCGCCGGTGTTGCCAGCGCGCAGCGCAGCCTGACCGAATGGGCGTCCGTGGGCGTTACCGCGAACATCGAGCGGGATGAGCCGTCGCGTCTGCTCGACTACACGGTTGATGATGGCAAGGAATACTGGCTTGGATTCAATAACTTCGATGTCATCACGCGCTACAACAACAGTGATTATTATGCGATGACGGTGTTTCAGCTGGCTGAGGCGTTAAAAGAAGCGCACTCAAAAGTTTCCGGTAAACCCGTTCGCCGGTAGTGGAAATTCGGCGCGCGCCTTAGTGTGTCCCGCTAGAGCGATGGGACAGCTTCGATGATTTTTCATACAAGCGGCCAGGATATCTTTCTCAAAGGCTATGTTACTGTTAATTGCTGAAATCCACTCATACCCGTTGCGGTAAATAATACGCTGCGAGGAGGCCGTGAGCTATGAGCCGGAGTGATCATTCTTCACCAGCCAGGATAATTGGCAAGGTGCGGTGAGTTTAATTTTCAACGGACATTTCTAATTAGGATAAATAGGACATTACTACTGTGGGATAACCTGTCAGCGTTGGTTGAGTTGGATTGGGTTGTCGCAGTGGCGTGTTATTATTGCACTCTATGAAAACTGAACCTGATACTCTGCACCGCTTCTTGTTTGAACATGCCCCGATCCGAGGTGAACGGGTGCATCTGGATGCCTCATGGCGTAGTGTGCTGGAACGCCACGACTACCCGCCACTGTTGCGCCAGATGATGGGGGAGTTGACTGCGGCAGCTGTGCTGCTGGCTGCCACGCTCAAGCTGGACGGCTCGCTCCTGTTGCAAATACACGGGAGTGGTTCGCTCAAATTGCTGGTGGTGGAATGTGGCGGAGACCTGAAACTGCGTGCAACCGCAAAGTGGGAAGGCTCATTGCAGGGTAGTTTGTCCGAATTGCTCGGGGACGGGCGCTTCGTCATCACGCTCGTACAAAAGGATGGCAAACCGGCTTATCAGGGTATCGTGGAGCTGGAAGGGGAGAGTATTGCAGAAATTTTGCAGAACTACATGTCCAGTTCCGAACAATTGGAGACCCGATTGTGGCTGGCGGTCGACGAGCAT
>JBBRBS010000084.1:0-9707 GCA_038205615.1 Burkholderiales bacterium
GACCTTGTCCAGCGCTGCGCGTACACGCTTGGCGCTTTCCTTGTGCTCGAAGCCGCAAATTTGCAGCGGCAGTAGCACGTTGTCGAACACATTGCGATCGAACAAAAGCTTGTGATCCTGAAAGATAATGCCTAGGTTGCGGCGCAGATAGGGCAGGGCTGCGCTCTTGAGTGAGCTGACATTCTGGTTGTTGACCAGCACCGAGCCTGAATTGGGGCGTTCGATTGCCGCGATCAGCTTGAGCAAGGTGCTTTTTCCAGCTCCTGAATGTCCGGTCAGGAACGCCATTTCACCCTTGGCAAGTTCAAATGAGACATTCTTCAATACATCGAAGCCGCCGGGATAACGTTTGCTGACCTGATTGAAAGCGATCATGCGGACAGCCCCAGTAATGCGTCGATAAATTCTTCGGCGACGAACGGGCGCAGGTCATCCAGTCCTTCGCCGACGCCGATGAAGCGCACCGGTATCGGATGGGCGCGAGCGATTGCGGCGATCACTCCGCCCTTGGCCGTGCCGTCCAGTTTGGTCAGAATCAGCCCGGTCACGCCCAGCGCCTGATCGAAGGCTTTCACCTGGCTCAACGCGTTCTGTCCGGTGTTAGCATCAAGCACGAGCAATACTTCATGTGGCGCATCAGGCAACACCTTGGTGATGACGCGTTTGACCTTCTTGATTTCTTCCATCAGATGAGCTTGGGTGGTCAGGCGGCCTGCAGTATCGGCCAGCACCACGTCGATCTTGCGTGCCTGCGCGGCTTGTACCGCATCGTAGATCACGGCGGCAGCGTCCCCGCTTTGTTGCGCGATCACTGTGACGTTGTTGCGTTCGCCCCAGGTCATCAGTTGTTCGCGCGCCGCAGCACGGAAGGTATCTCCCGCCGCGAGCAGTACGGATAAGCCCTGCAATTGCAGATATTTCGCCAGCTTGCCGATAGAAGTCGTCTTGCCTGCGCCATTGACACCGACCATCATGATGACGAAGGGTTTGTGGGCGTCAGCCTGCAGCGGCACCGCGAGCGGCTTTAACAGCCTGAGCAGGCAGTGCGACAGCCCCGCTTTGAGCTCCGCAGCTTCAACAAGCTTGTGCTCCCTGACATGACGGCGCAGGTCGGCCAGCAGCGCATTGGTGGCATCCATGCCGACATCCGCCGTGATCAGGATGGTTTCCAGTTCTTCATAGAGATCGTCGTCGATCTTGCCGCCGCGGCTGAAAAGATCGGTTAGCTGGTTGCCGGTACGCGACAGGCCGGATTTGAGGCGCTCGATCCAGCTTCGTTTCTCGATGAGCGTCTCGGCTATTTTTTCAGGCGTATTCTTTTTTAGAAAACTAAACATTTGGGATGCGTTCCGGTGGCAAGAGTTGGGGCATAATACGCACGGCCACTTCATGTGGCCATCTTCGTTATTTTATGCCGATTAGGCGTTCTGAGGTTAGGGATTATGCGGAATTTTCTGTTTTGCGTCGCACTGTTGACGGCCGGCTTGCATCACGTGGCTGCGGCTGAGGTGTTCGAGCACACGCTGGCGAACGGGCTGCGCGTCATCGTCAAGGAAGATCATCGTGCGCCTGTACTGGTGCAGCAGATCTGGTACAAGGCTGGCAGCATGGATGAGCGCACCGGCAAGACGGGGGTTGCGCATGTGCTGGAACACCTGATGTTCAAGGGCACCCACGCCGTTCCCGCCGGTGAATTCTCTCGGCGTATCGCGGCGGCGGGTGGGCGCGAGAATGCATTTACCAGCAATGATTACACCGCTTATTTTCAGCAACTGCACAAATCCAAATTGCCGCTGGCGATGAAGCTTGAATCCGACCGGATGCATAATCTTAATTTAACGGCGGCCGAATTTTCCAAAGAGATTAAAGTTGTGATGGAAGAGCGCCGCATGCGTACCGATGACGATCCGCACGCGTTGTTGCAGGAGAAAATGACGGCTGCGGTGTATCTGGAACACCCCTATCAGCATCCTGTGATCGGCTGGATGAGCGATCTGGAACAGATGAATGTCGAAGATGCCCGTGCCTGGTATCAGCAATGGTACGCGCCTAATAACGCAACTCTGGTTATCGCTGGGGACGTCAAGGCCGCTGAGGTTTTTGCACTGGCGAAACGTTATTACGGCGCTATTCCAAAACAGGCTCAGCCTGCACGCAGACTCTTCACCGAACCTGCGCAACTTGGCATTAAGCGCATCGTGGTCAAAGCGCCCGCCGAGTTGCCGCTGCTGGTGATGAGTTTTCATGCACCCAATATCGTCGATCCAAAGCAGGACTGGAAGCCTTATGCGCTGGAAATGCTGGCCGGCGTGTTGAGCAGCAACGATTCGGCGCGATTGAACAAGCACCTAGTGCGTGAGCAGCAGCTCGCAAGCAGTGTGGGGGCCGGTTATGATTCAGCCTCGCGCGGCCCGGGTCTGTTTACGCTGGAAGCGGTACCCAGCGAGGGAAAAACGGTGGCAGAGCTTGAAGCTGCGTTGCGTGTTGAGATCACACAACTGATTAAAGGCGGCGTGAATCAAGACGAGTTGAAGCGCGTCAAGGCGCAGGTGTTGGCGGGCGAAGTCTATAAGCTTGATTCGGTGTTCTATCAGGCGATGCAGATCGGTCAGATGGAGTCCATCGGACTTGGCTACAAGGCGATTCCGTTGATGCTTGAAAAATTGCAGGCAGTGACCGCAGATCAGGTGGTTCAGGTTGCAGAAGAATTTTTGAAAGATGACAACCTGACCGTTGCGGTGCTCGATCCGCAACCGTTGTCAGGCCATGTCAAGCATCAGTCAGGAGATTCAAGCCATGTCCGTTAAAACATCTGCGTCTAAAGTGCTATCCGCTACCGTGCTGTGCTGTGCCGCAAGTCTTGCTTTCGCCACGCCCAATATTCAGCACTGGCAGAGCGCAAGCGGTGCGCGGGTGCTGTTTGTGGAAGATCACAATATTCCGATGCTGGATGTGGCGGTGAGCCTGCCGGCCGGAAGCCGTTTTGATACGAGTGATAAATCCGGTGTCGCGGGCTTGGCCCATGGTTTGCTTGACCTGGGGGCGGAAGGGATGACCGAGGATGCGATCGCTACCGGTATGGCGGATATCGGCGCGCAACTCGCAGGCGGCCTGGATCAGGACAGGGCGAGCCTGTCATTGCGCACGTTAAGCCATGCGGCAGAGCGCGAGCAGGCGCTGTCCATCATGGCGCGCGTGTTGCAACATCCGGTGTTTTCCGAGGCGATTCTCGCGCGGGAAAAGGCGCGATTGATCGCCGCGCTGAAAGAAGCCGAGACGCGTCCTGAGTCGATCGCCGGCCGTGCATTTCAGAAGGCGGTATATGGCACCCACCCCTATGCCTTGCAGGTCTCGGGTGAAATTGCCAGTGTGGCTAAAATTACTGTTCAGGATCTGAACGACTTTTATCGCGCGCACTACAATGCCAATCACGCGGTGGTTGCCATTATGGGTGATGTGACGCGAGTAGAGGCCGAAGCGATTGCCAGACAACTCACCCGTGAGCTGCCTGCCTCTTCTGAACCCGTGGTTCTACAACAGGTTACGATGCAAATTCCAGCTTCCGAACTGCGCATCGCTCATCCTGCCAGCCAGAGCCATATTCTGATCGGTGCACCGGGCATGTCGCGCAGCGATCCGGATTATTTTCCGCTGTACGTGGGAAATTACATCCTGGGTGGGGGTGGTTTCGTGTCGCGGTTGATGAAAGAGGTGCGTGAGAAACGCGGCCTGGCTTACAGCGTGTATAGCTACTTCATGCCGCTCAAACAGCCGGGCGCGTTCCAGATTGGCCTGCAAACCAAGAAAGAACAGGCCGATGAAGCGTTGAAGCTGGTGCGTCGAACGCTGGCGGAATTTGTTGCACACGGCCCGACCGAGAAAGAACTGATCGCCGCCCGCCAGAATATCGTTGGCGGATTCCCGTTGCGTATCGACAGCAACCGCAAGATCCTGGATTATCTCTCGATCATCGGTTTTTATGATCTGCCGCTGAGTTATCTGGACGACTTTACCGGTCGGGTCGAACGCGTTACGACGGCACAAATTCGCGATGCATTCGCCCGCCACATCCATCCCGAGGCGATGGCTACGGTGATCGTCGGTGCGCCCGTTGAAACCGAAACAGCCGGAGATAAACATCAATAAGCTCAGAATAGGGGGCGGCGAACTGCGCAGCCGCGTCATCACTTTTCCGGATGCAGAAGGACTGCGTCCGACCCCGGACCGAGTGCGCGAGACCTTGTTCAACTGGCTGGGACAAACATTGTACGGGCGGAGTTGCCTGGATATGTTCGCCGGCAGCGGGGCATTAGGGTTGGAAGCTGCGTCCCGTGGTGCTGAGCACGTGGTGATGGTGGAGAAAAGCCCGTTGGTGTTCCGGGCTTTGCGGGACAATGTCAGAAAGCTTGCGTGTTCTAATATATCCTTGCGTCATCAGGATGGGCTAGAATTCATATCCCGCGACATAAAGCGTTTTGACGTGATCTTTCTGGATCCGCCATTTCAGAGTGATTTTTTGCCAAAACTGCTTCAGATTCTGCCGCAACACCTGTCTGACGACGGCGTCGTCTATGTTGAATCGGGGGCTGCGATTGATGTTCCCGCGCCCTGGCAGGTGATCAAGTCGGGCCGTGCCGGCCAAGTATGGTATCAATTGATAGGATTGAATAAGTGATTAAAGTAGTTTATCCGGGTACGTTCGATCCCATTACCAGTGGCCACGAAGACGTTGTGCGGCGTGCGACGGGTTTGTTTGGCGAAGTGATTGTGGCTGTTGCGAAAAGCCGCGCGAATACCCTGTTTACACTCGATGAACGGGTGGACATGGCGCGTGAGGTGTTCGCAGGCTACGATAACGTGCGTGTAGAAGGTTTCGACGGACTGCTGATGAATTTCGTGCAGTCGCAGCAGTCGCGCGTCGTGCTGCGTGGATTGCGCGCTGCATCCGATTTTGAATATGAATTTCAGCTGGCGGGCATGAATCGCAACTTGTATCCTGAAATGGAAACGTTGTTTCTGACACCTGCCGAACAGTACACCTTCATTTCGGCCACGATGGTGCGCGAAGTTGCGCGCTTCGGCGGGGATGTTGGCAAATTTGTCTCGCCTATTGTTGCGACCCGATTAAAACAAAAAAATAATTTAGATTGATTATAAGAGGAGAAGAACCATGGCACTGCTGATTACCGATGAATGTATCAATTGTGACGTATGCGAGCCGGAATGCCCGAACGATGCGATCTCGCAAGGCGATACCATCTATGTGATTGATCCGAACAAATGCACCGAGTGCGTCGGTCACTATGACACGCCGCAGTGCGTGGAAGTCTGTCCGGTGGATTGCATCCCCAAAGACCCGGCAAATGTCGAAACTCCTGCTCAGTTGCAGGCTAAATACGACAAGCTGATGGCTGCAAAAGGTTAATTGTTCAGGCTGAAAAAAACCGCGCTAGCGCGGTTTTTTTTCGCCGGCCGGTTGAATCGATGCCGGCAAATTGTTAGGCGATTTAATTCTGAGCTGTTTGTTGACGTTCTTTTCGCCGAACACCACGGTAATCGCACTCTTCGGTACGGCGAAGACGCCTGCCAGATATTTCACCATATGCGCTGTTGCCCCGCCTTGTCTGGGCACGGCAGCGGCATACACTTCCAGCTGATGGTCGATGACACGGCCTATCGCATCGCGTTTGGAATTGGGGCGGCCCAGCACATTGAGCACCAGCGTGTCTTCATCCCAGCGGTAGAATGCATTGGATTTCTGATCGCTAAATAAGGGCATCAGTGCAGGTTCCAGATGCCCTTGATCGGCTCGGCATTGCGGCTTGCATTCATCAAGGGTAAGTCATAGAAATCGAGCAGCGTGCGCAGCACGTCGTAGTGATCGATGTGCTGGTCGCTGATGCCCTTTTTTACCATCGGCCCTGCCAGTATCGTGACGACACGGTTGCCCTCCGTGCCGTTGTCTTCATCCCAGGTCAGAATCAGCAGGCTGTTGTGTTTGAATGCCCATTCAACGTAGGGTTTAACGTGGGTTTTCAGCCAGTTGTCCGCTACCGTGAAATTGCCGTCATGCATGTCGTTCATCTGGTCGGGGATCACGAAGGAGACGGTCGGCAGCCTGGAAAAATCCTGTGGGAAATCATTAAAGCGCAGGTTCGCTGCGGCTGACAGAAGCGGCCAGTTTGCGACTGGATTATGTTTGCGCTGATAGGAGCCTGACATGCAGACGGGGTCGCCTGCGGCCGGCAGGGATTCGGCATAGCTTGCAAAGCTCAAGCCCTTACCGCTCAACGCGCTGGCCAGATTGTCGCCGTTGAAGTCATGCGGGCAGCTATTGCTGGTGAGCCCTTGGGGCGAGCCGGAAAACAAGGCCAGATAATTCGGCTGGCTGGGATGTGTGACCCCGTAAGACTGTGTGAGCAGCATGCCGCGCTTTGCAAGCGCATGGATGTAGGAATTGCTGTTGAGCTTGTCCATGATCTGCGAATAGCTGCGATTTTCTTCGATAACCACCACCACATGGTCCGGGCGCGGCAGTTTTTCGGCATGTGCGTCGAGTGCGGCGGTCAAGGCGAGGAATAAATAGAGCAGATGGCGCATGTTGTATTATTTTCTTGCTAATTCAATCAGTTGCGCATCTTCTACGCGGATGTGGTGCAGCAGCCAGTTGCGCAGATAGGACAATACATCGAATTGAGCGACGAACGGGTTGACATGCAGCTCTTCATAAAATTCGGCTATCTTTTCTTCGAAAGCATGGTGCTGATCAAGCTGGCGATCGATGCCCTTGTATCCGTAGTAAATCATCATCTGTTCCTCAGCGCGAAAATGAATTTTCGCGTAAGCGTCCAGCGCCTTGATCAGACGGGCGACTTCACGCGCACCGCGTTTGTGGGAAACGACCTCGTACAGGTCATTGATCAGATCGAACAAGTAGCGGTGGTGCTCGTCGATAACATCGATGCCGATGCTCAAGTCATCAGTCCAGGGGATCCAGGCATTCTCGCGATGACTAATCGGCGGCAAGGTGAGCACCTGTTTGGGGTCGATGATGTCGTCACGATACAGCTCCCGAATGCGCAAAATATCCGGCATCGCCATCTCGAAGGCGCGCACCACGGCAGGATCGAAATGACGTCCGGATTCTGCTATGACCCAGTTAACGGCTTCTTCGACCGGCCAGGCTTTTTTGTACGGGCGCGTCGAGGTGAGTGCGTCGAACACATCTGCTACGGAGCAGATACGCGCGAGCAGTGGAATCTGCTCCTCCTTCAGTCCGTTTGGATAGCCGTTGCCATCCCAGCGTTCGTGATGTGAGCCTGCGATATCGCGCGCGGCCGCAATCAGTTCGTCTTTGCCTGCCAGAATCGTGACGCCGATCGCAGTGTGCGCCTTCATAATTTCGAATTCTTCCGGCGTCAGTTTGCCAGGCTTGAGCAATACCGCATCGGCGATGCCGATTTTTCCAACGTCATGCATCGGGGCTGCGACATAAAGCAATTCACGCTGCGCTTCAGGCAGGCCGAGCGCTTTGGCGATGGCCTGTGCGAAATTGGTCATGCGCATGATGTGTAAACCGGTTTCACTGTCACGATATTCCGAGGCAACACCCAGACTGCGGATGACATCGGCACGCGACTCTTCCAGTTCGAGTTCGCGGATACGCAACGTTTCATTGGTCAGCGCACGGTTAATCAGACCGGATAAGGCGCGAGCGAGGTTGTTCATGAATTCGCTGTGAACTGAATTAAGTTCGAAGGCTGACGGGGCGAACAACACCGTATAACCTAGTCCTTTTCCTTCGATATGCAGCGGCAGCAGCAGCATGCGTGAAGGTGTTGGTATTTCAGCACTGGGGAGGGTGTCTTGTATCTGGCAGTCGCTGCTGATAACGGCGCTGGTGAAGGCTGCTGAATTCCATTGCATCGGCGTCGTCCAGGCAGGCTCCATGCCGAATTGCGCGACCTGCAAGTAGCGACCGCGTGGATTGAGCAGCAGGATGGCGCCGCCTGATTCGAGTTGCAGATCAGGGTAACTGCTTAATATCGCGAACAATCGTTCGAGCAGGATGTCTAGGTCGGCCGTGATGCTGCCGGTAATGGTCAACTCGAATACCAGCCTGCTGATGGCCAGCATTCCTTCTTCTTTGTTCATTACAACTCCTCCGTGTGCCGCTTTAATCTGACTTGGTCAGTATTTTATATTTTGGTTATTAATAACCATGGATGAAGTGTGCATTATTTCTGGCAAAGTCTGCAATAGAAACTTGAACGCTGGCCCTGCTTGATTTGTTGTATGGGCGCCGTGCAGGTACGGCAGGGCTCACCTGCCCGGCCATAGACCCAATGCTGTTGCTGGAAGTAGCCGGGATTCCCCGATGCGTTGACGAAGTCGCGCAGTGTGCTGCCACCCGCCTCAATGGCGGCCGTCAGGGTTGCGCGGATCACGTCAACCAGTTTTTCGCAGCGCGCCAGACTGAGCGTTCCGGCTTTAAGTTGCGGGCTGATACCCGCGCTAAACAGCGCTTCGCTGGCGTAGATATTGCCCACCCCAACCACCACACCGCCATCCATGATGAATTGTTTAATAGAAATGCTGCGGCCGCGTGTGGCCTGATATAGATAGCGCGCGTCAAAGCCGGGTTCGAGCGGTTCGGGCCCCAGTTTTACCAACAGCGGGTGTGTGTGTATATCGCCTTCATGCCAGAGCACCGCCCCGAAGCGGCGCGGATCGCGCAAACGCATCAGTTTTCCGCTATCTAGTAACAGATCAAAATGGTCGTGTTTTTCTGGCTGCGTGGCGTCGGGCAAAATGCGCAGGCTCCCGGACATGCCCAGATGCAGGATCAGCGTGCCGCAGCCGAAATCGAGCAACAGGTATTTGGCGCGACGTTTCAGTGAGAGGACCTGCTGGCCAATCAACCGTTCCGGCAGGCTTTGCGGAATCGGCCAGCGCAGACGGTCGCAGCGAATCACAACACCGGTGACGACAGCGCCTTCTAAGTGCTGTGCTAACCCGCGCCGCGTGGTCTCGACTTCAGGCAGTTCAGGCACGGCGGCGACGCCACCAGATATATCCGCCAACTCCTGCCAGCAGCAGCGGTAAACCAAGCAGGAAACTTGCGCTGATCGCCGTGAGCTGTGTCTTGGAGAGCGTGATGTTGCTGTCTTTGGCAGCACGCGGCTGTAATGAGATGAGCTGTTCGTCGCGGGCCAGCCAGTTCACCATGTTGACGCCCATGTCCACATTGCCGCCGTTGCCGGCGAAGTTATTTGACAGGAATGCGCCGCTACCGACCACAACGATGCGCTGATCTACCTCGTTGATGTTGCGGTTAAGGGCCAGCGCGATGATGGCGGGGCCGGGCGTGTCGCGCTGCTTGTCGAAGACAGGGTTGCCGCCCAGCGTGTTTATCTCGCTGTGGCTGATCCAGCCATGCGCTGCGACTTCCACCAGTACATGATGTTGCCAGTCCGGATTTTCATTCCATGCCAGCGGTCGCGCCCCCGGGTAGGCCGTGATCAGGTTAAATTCACGGGTGATGGCGTGCTGAGGATAGCTGGTGCCAAGCGACCAGGTGACGGGTGCATTCATCCCGCTGGCAGCCGGATCGACTCCGGGAAAGCGCGGCTCACCCACGCATAGAGGTCCGTGCCCAGGTTGGTGTCCAGTTGATGCCAGGCCAAGGTACGCTGCAGCTCGGGCGG
>JBBRBS010000085.1:0-9655 GCA_038205615.1 Burkholderiales bacterium
CGACAGTCAGCGCACCGAAAGTCGTCGCCAGCGGCGGGCTGTCATCCCCCACCTTCTTGATCCAGACCAGCCCCAGCGACTGGAAGACCACCGCTACGAACAGGGCGAGCACGCCGAGCGCTGCGCCATCGCCCAGATTCAACCCGCCCCTGAACACCAGCACCAGGCCCGCCAGCCCCAGCAACATGCCGGCCAGTTTATTTGCCGTCATGGACTCTTCCTCAAGCCACAACATCGCACCGAGACTGGTGATCAGCGGCGACAGGCCGAACAGCACCGAGATCATCCCTGAACTGACATATTGCGAAGACCAGTAGGCCAGCACCATCGTCCCCCACATGCTGGTGCCGCTCGCCACATAACTGTGCAGCGCGCGACGGTGCAACGGCAGGCGCATGCGCAATACCAGCAGCAAGGCCGCGCATAACAACACACTGATGGTCATGCGCGCCAGCACCGCGAAACTGAACCCGGCACCCAGCGCACTCCACTTGATCGCAAGCGGGGTGGTCGACCAAATCAGGATGACTGAAACAAAGGCAGCTGGCAGCGACATAAATTTACTCCAATACTAAAAACGACAAGGCCACAGAAACTGTGGCCTTGTCGTGAACTACAAAAGCGAGCCTGAACGCTCGCTTTCACTGTCATGACGTGAGCGAGAGCGCCATCAGGGTTTGCCGAATAAATCGTCGAGCGGGTTCACCGATGCAGGAGCTTTGCCGGAAACGCGCACAGCGGAAAACTCTTCCTCGATGTTGTCGCGATAGAAACTCCATGCCGCACCCGAGCTGACAAGACGCCGCCAGGTATCCTCGCCCACACCGCTATACTGCAGCGTGCTACCGTCATCGAGCTGGACCTGCAACATCCGATGACTTGCATCGTAGCCAACGGCACGGAGCTTGCCGGAATTGATCTTCTTCATATCCATGGCACACCCCCGATCCATTTCGATTCCGCATTCATGGGAGTAATCCGCCCCGACAAAGCCGGGTTGTATGCCTCGCCCCAGCCTGCCGGACTATCTGCGCGATGGTGCGCTACACAAACTAAGACTCAATACCGCCCGTTCGTTTTGTTGATGTAATTGGCCAGCTCCTTGGTTTCCTGATTCATGCGCGACAGATTCGCGTGCGTCACCCGGAACAATGCGCGCATCACTTTGAAAGCGACGCGCGGGTGAGTGTCCAGCAACGACTCGAAGTCTTCAGGCGTCAACGTGTAGACCGTGGCCTCGCCCACTGCACGCAGTGTTGCCCTGCGTGGCGACTGTTCGACGAACGCGCGCGTACCGGCGCACTCGCCCTCTTTCATCGTATAAACCGTTTGTTCCACGCCGTCGACATCCAGGCTGATGACGGTGAGCTTGCCGGCGGCAAGAACGAACAAGGTCTGATCGGCCTCGCCTTCCCTCACAAGAAATTCGCCATCTTTTAAATGGCGCACGCCCATTTTTTCGGCCAGAATTTTGGCTTTATCTTCAGTGAGTTCGGCTCCCACCGTTGAATTACGAACCAGTTTGTAGTCTGCGACTTCGCTCATTACTCAACTCCTCCTATCCCTGTTTATCGGTGAAACAAAACCCTATGCCGGGTAGACCTGCGAACCCTAATGTTATTATGACATCGAAACGACCGTTGAGCTTGTCCAGCTGCAATCTCTCAGCTTATCTTCTGCGCCGCACAGGGGAGGCGTTGAAACTCATGGCGTACATCACGAAGAATGCATCAAATCGAGTCTGCCCCTAATTTACCGTGGAAGTAGCGTAAAATCGCGGCCCTTCAGCTCATCTTACCGCGCATGTCCACCATCGTTCTCGCCACCCTCAACGCACGCTATCACCACGCTTCGCTTGGTTTGCGTTACCTCGCCGCCAATATGGGCGAACACGAGCAGGACACGCAGATCATGGAGTTCATCCTGCAGAACCGGCCGGAAGAAATTATCGAGTCCATACTGGCAGCGAAGCCAAAAATTGTCGGCTTCGGCGTCTACATCTGGAATGTGGTCGAGATTACCCGGGTGGTGGCGCTGCTCAAGTGCGTCGCCCCGGAAATTATCGTGGTGCTGGGCGGGCCGGAAGTGAGCTACGAATGCGAGCAGCAGGAAATCGTGCGGCTGGCGGATTATGTGATTACCGGCTGGGGCGACATCAGCTTTCCAAAACTCTGCCGCGAGCTGTTGCAGAAGCGCCCGCAGGCGCAGAAAATCATCGCCGGCCTGCAGCCTCAGCTTGCCGAAATCAAACTGCCCTATGCGCTATACAACGACAACGATATCGCCAACCGTACCCTGTACGTCGAAGCATCGCGCGGCTGCCCGTTCAAATGCGAATTCTGCCTCTCCTCCCTCGACAAGACAGCCTGGGCCTTCGACCTCGAGCTGTTCCTGGCCGAGATGGCCACGCTGTACGAGCGCGGCGCACGCCAGTTCAAGTTTGTAGACCGCACCTTCAACCTGAACATCAAGGCCAGTGCGCGCATCCTTGAATTCTTTCTGGAACGGTTAGACGATACCTTATTCGTGCATTTCGAAGTGATCCCGGATCACCTGCCCGACCAGTTGAAAGAGCTGATCTTGCGCTTCCCCGAGGGTTCGCTGCAATTCGAGGTCGGCATCCAGACTTTCAATCCCGACGTACAGGCGCTCATCTCGCGCAAGCAGGACACACCGAAAACAGAAGAAAATTTGCACTGGCTGCGCCATGAAAGCCACGCGCATGTTCACGTCGATCTCATCATCGGCCTGCCCGGCGAAGACATGAATAGCTTTGCGCAAGGCTTCGACCGCCTGGTTGCCCTCCGGCAGCAGGAAATTCAGGTCGGCGTACTCAAGCGCCTGCGCGGCACCAACATCATCCGCCATACAGAAACGTATGACATGCGCTACACCCCCTACGCGCCCTACACCATCCTCGCCACCGATCGCATCGACTTCGATACCATGCAGCGCCTGGTGCGCTTTGCCCGCTACTGGGATCTGGTCGCCAACTCCGGCCGCTTCCCGCAGGCCTTACCCCTGTTGCTGGGCGACAGCCCGTTTGCACATTTTCTGGCGTTCTCCGACTGGCTCTATGCAACAACCCGCAAGACGCATCAGATTGCGCTGGACCGGTTGTTTGATCAGGTTTACCGGGGAATGATTGAATGCCTGTCAGTGCCACAGACAGACGCTTTTGCAGCGGTGGAGCGCGACTTTATATTGTCGGGTTGCAAGGAGATTCCGGCGTTTCTAAAGGCTGCAAAACCGGCGAAGGATGACACCCGAAAAACCAGACAGGTTAGCCCGACGAGCCGGCAAGCCCGCCACCTGGTCAAGGAAGCATAAATATTTGATTATCATACGATAACGAAAGACCCCGATTTTTGGTTGCCGGGGGTAGCCCGGCAGCAAGACCGCAAGGGTCTTCGCCTAAAAACATAGTCGCGCTTAGCGCTCCTTGTTTTGAGCGAAAGTCGACCCCGGTTTCACGCACAGTGGGAGTAGTTCGGGACTCATAGCGCGCATCAAGAAATCGAGTCTGACCCTATTAATCCGGGAAAAACGTGGTCTGTCCCCGATTATTGTCCCGCCTCCCCAATTCAACGGCAATTATTTCTTAATCGAGCGCCCTTAATTACTGCCCCCTTTAATTTATGCATTATTGCTGCTTGAAATATTTTATGACTGAAACGTCGCTAGAAATGACGGCCTTAACAAGCTCTTTATCTATCTTAATGACCGTTTTATAACCTTGCGTCGATTCATTTGACGGAAATCCAAGAAACAACTCAGAGTCGGTTTGCGCTATCAGGTTAACTGTTGAGGATAACGAGTCTGAGACATTCAACTCCTTCTGCAAGACATTCGGCGTTTCTTCATCAACCACTACTTTGACCTGTATCGGCTCGCCACCCCCAATTGAAGGTTTGATATGCCCGTAAAAGTATCTACCAAAGATACCGGATGAGGCAACAATGGCGAAGGCAAAGAAGTACGCCGATACTTTTTTCACATGGGCTGGTTCGATTGAATGTACTGCATTCGCATAAGCAAACCCAATGCCCGTTGCTGCCAAAATAAAGTTTGTGAAATCTAATATGAGTCCGTCGGCGAGATGATAGAACGCCAAAAAGACCAGCAGATAAAACACCTCCGTCAACAGCCAGAATAGTTTGCCAATAGATTCTGATGCTTTGCTGGTTAGGACAGATTCAATCCAGAAAAATCCAGCAACCATCGGCACAAGAAGAGGTACGAGAAGGGTAGAGGTAATGTCAAAGAGTAGAGATGAGCCTATTAGGCTGGTGGCTGCAATGAAGTATCCCAATCTCCAGACGGGAAATGTGAATGCGCAGAAATCCCAAAATCTACCTTTTGCCCCATGAGCAGCAAATATCTTCTTAGAAGTCTCAGTTTCATCGTCAATGGTTAGAATGTGATTCCCGACGAAGTAGTAGTACAAGCCACCTATCAGGAGTAGTGTCCCGCCAGAGATAATATATTGAGTGCGGAAAGCCTCATAATCCTTGATGCCGAAGCTTCCCAAATAGGCCATAACAATAATGAAGCCGGATACGTAGCAAATAGCAATAGTTGTAGCGGTGAGTTGGCTAGTATCTCCCATCGACAAGAGAAATGGTCTTGCTGCAGTGACATTATTTTCTGCTGGTTTGCTCTCTGTTTCAGCCATTGTGGGATCTACAACCTTAAATTAAACGGGGACAGACCACGGTTTTATGCGTCCAGCACTAGCGACTGATCAGCTTGTACCGTATCTGCTTCTGTTTTGATAGCAATCTCATTAAGCGGCCAGCGGTTCGAACCGGTGTATCTGCGCCAAGACAGCTGACAGTTCATGTGCGGCTTCTTCGGTATCGTAATCCGCCTGCAAGCCCAGCCAGAAACCGCTGGTCGTGCCGAAAAACGCAGATAAACGCAATGCGGTATCCGCCGTGACCGCCCGTTTTCCGGTGCAGATCGCCGAGATGCGCGCTTCGGTCACGCCGATTTCCTTCGCCAGCCGGTATTGCGAAATACCAAGAGGAATCAGGAATTCTTCGCGCAGCACTTCGCCGGGATGGATGTTCGGCAGTTTTTGTTTGACTGATATATTCATTGTCTTTGCTCCTCAGTGATAGTCGCAGATTTCCACGCGACTGGCATGTCCGTCATTCCACTCAAAGCACACGCGCCACTGATCGTTTATGCGGATACTCCACTGCCCGGCGCGGTCGCCTCTTAAAGCTTCCAGACGATTGTTCGGCGGAATGCGCAAATCTTCGATGCGTTGCGCGTTGTTCAACATCCGCAACTTGCGTCGCGACACTTCCTGAATCTGGTTCGGCAACCGGCGAGAAAATTCGCCGAACCAAACCTTGCGAGTGTCTTCATTGTGGAAGTCGGTAATCATAGAGAGCAATACTCTCGCTACGCGAGAGCATTGTCAAGAGCAATCAGGCGCAAAAAACATACCCTGAATTTAACGAAGGCCAGGAAACCAGACTTCCTCAATAAAACTTCACGTGGCAAGTACCACCCCCATCCCCTGTGCGCCGCCGAAGATAGTCGCAAACAAGCGGTGCTTTTAGGCGAGCACTGTTTGAGTTCCGCAGCAGGTCGCGAATTTTGCGGCCTGCCAGGGCGAGTTGCACAGCCCCGCTTGTTTTCGATTATCGAGGGCACATTTGCCCGCCTGTTAACAGGCAGACAAACGCGGCAAACCGGGGGCGCCTTCTTTCGGCTACCTTTCTTGGCAAGAAAAGAAAGGTAGCCAGCCGCCGGTCTGCCACCGGCAAGTTTAAACCCCTCTCCCCAGCCCTCTGATAAAACTACTAGCCATTCGACTAAGCTGCCAAAAGACGGCAGCCAAGTCGCTGGTTATCCCGCGTGCGGGCGAGGGGAATTTTTTATCGGCTGATCGGCTTATACCGAATCCACTTCACGCCTTCTGATACAACAACTGGTGAAACAACGCACCCAGAGGCTTGTCTGTTCATATTCCCGATAGTTACCATCTCACCTATCCACCACCCACTCACCACGAAGCTTGATCTCTTCGTGCATCGCATCCGGTGCAAGATCAAGGTCGCCCGGCCAGGTTACCGCACCGCCGATGACGCCAACTTGCCGGAATTTCGCGGGATCGCTCAGATGTGAAAACACTCCCCGAAAAAATCCCGGCAAGAAACGCACGACTCCTTCAAGTCCGTCCTTGAAACGCACCTGAACAGCATAGTCATCAATCACGCGGACTTCACTTACTCTCCAATAGGCCGACATCTTGTTACTCCAGCGGCGCGATGGGTTTAGGCTGCTGTTTTTCCTCGCAAAGCTCCCAATCAACAAGCAACTCAGCCTGATGCAACTCTGCCCAATCGATGACAAGATTCAATGCTCGTCTGGGCAGCTTACCTTCAATCAATTCCAGCGTCCGGATGTTGATGATCGCCTCGTACTCACCGTATTGACAGTGAAAGTGCGGCGGTGCATGTTCATTCCAGAACATCTGAATGATGATCCCGAAAAACTGGCTGATGGTTGGCATGAGCTTCTCCCCTCTCCCCACCCCTCTCCCGCGTGCGGGCGAGGGGGATTTTTTTATCGGCTGATCGGCTTGTAGCGGATACGCTTCGGTTTCGCGCCTTCTTCGCCCAGACGCTTGCGCTTGTCGGCTTCGTATTCCTGATAGTTGCCGTCGAAGAACACCCATTTCGAATCGCCTTCGCAAGCCAGAATATGCGTCGCGATGCGGTCGAGGAACCAGCGATCGTGGGAGATCACGGCCACGCAACCTGCGAATTCGAGCAGCGCGTCTTCCAGCGCACGCAAGGTTTCAACGTCCAGATCGTTGGACGGTTCATCGAGCAGCAGTACGTTGCCGCCTGAGATCAAGGTTTGCGCCAGATGCAATCGTCCGCGCTCACCGCCGGAGAGCTGACCGACCAACTTGGTCTGATCGCCGCCCTTGAAGTTGAAGCGGCCAATATAGGCGCGCGCCGAGGTTTCGTATTTGCCGACGGTCAGAATTTCATTGCCGCCTGAGATCGCTTCGAACACGGTCTTTTCATTTTCCAGCGAATCACGCGCCTGATCGACGTGCGCGACCTTGACGGTGGAACCGATCTTGACTTCACCGGAATCGGGCTGTTCCTTGCCGGTAATCATCCGGAACAGCGTGGATTTACCGGCGCCGTTCGGGCCGATGATACCGACGATGGCGCCGGGCGGAATCTTGAAGCTCAGATTGTCGATCAGCAGACGGTCGCCGTAGGCTTTCGATACGCCGTCGAACTCGATGACTTCGTTACCAAGACGCTCGCCGACCGGAATGAAGATTTCCTGAGTCTCATTGCGCTTCTGGTGTTCCTGCGAATTGAGTTCCTCGAAGCGTGCGATACGCGCCTTGGATTTGGCCTGACGTCCCTTCGGGTTCTGACGCACCCATTCGAGTTCCTGCTTCATCGCCTTCGCGTGCGCATCCATCTGCTTGTTCTCGGTCTCCAGACGCGCGCCCTTTTGCTCGAGCCATGAAGAGTAATTGCCCTTCCACGGAATGCCGTGGCCGCGATCCAGTTCCAGTATCCACTCGGCTGCGTTATCCAGGAAGTAACGATCGTGGGTGACGGCCACGACGGTGCCGGGGAAGCGCACCAGGAATTGCTCCAGCCATTCCACCGATTCCGCATCCAGGTGGTTGGTCGGCTCGTCCAGCAGCAGCATGTCCGGCTTATCCAGCAGCAGCTTGCAGAGTGCGACGCGGCGCTTCTCACCACCGGACAGATTCTTGATCACTGCATCCCATTCAGGCAGGCGCAGCGCATCGGCGGCGATTTCCATCAGCTGGTCGGAGCCTGAACCCGCTGCGGTGATGATATTTTCCAGACGCGCCTGTTCGGCGGCCAGTGCGTCGAAATCCGCATCTTCCTCTGCGTAGGCGGCATACACTTCATCCAGTTTCGCCTGCGCCTGCATCACTTCGCCTAAAGCTTCTTCCACTTCCTGACGCACGGTGTTTTCAGGGTTGAGCTGCGGCTCCTGCGCCAGATAGCCGATGCGGATATTCGGCAGATGTTGCACCTCGCCGTCATATTCCTTGTCCACGCCCGCCATGATGCGCAGCACGGTGGATTTACCCGAACCGTTAAGCCCGAGCAGGCCGATCTTGGCGCCGGGAAAGAAGCTTAGAGAAATATCCTTTATAATCTGACGCTTAGGAGGAACCACCTTGCTCACGCGGAGCATGGACATTACATATTGTGTAGGTGTAGCCATGATGTTTTTTCGAGGAATTAAAAAATATCGCTAAGCTTAACCGATCGTGAGCGACTTTGGGATAGTTGAGTGCGCAGCTTGTTGGGTGCGCAATTAGTGCGGCGACCGACGTGTGTTAAGATGGCGTAGCCATTTTTGTTAAACGACAGGAGATGCCAGATGAAAACCACGATGAAGAAGTTGTTGCAGGAACTCAACAAGGATCTGGAATGGGAGTACTCGGCGGCGATCCAGTATGTGCAACACGCAGCGACAATCAACGGTGCGCAATTCGATTCCATCCAGAAGGAGCTGCTGATCCACGCTCAGGAGGAAATGCAGCATGCGGTAATGCTGTCCGAGCAGATCGACTTTTTAGGCGGCGTACCCACGATAGATGTGGAAAAACGCGCCATTTCACCGGACAGCCTGGAAATGCTCAAGCAGGATCTGGCAGGCGAGGAAAATGCGATTAAACGCTACAAGGAGCGCATAGGTCAGGCCGAGGACCTTAAAGAATATGGCTTGCGACGCGTGCTGGAAGATATCCTGATCCAGGAAGAGGAACACAAGCGCGACATCGCTAACGCACTGGCAAAATAACTGACTTTACGCACTCAACATGAAAACTGGGGGCAGAGTTACTTAAGTGCTCCTTGACTTGCACCCTAATCCCCTGTGCGCCGCCGAAGATAGTCGCAAACAAACGGTGGGGTTAGGCGAGCACTGTTTGAGCACGTGGATGCAAAGCAGATCGTGCGAGTTGCGCAGCCCCGCTTGTTTGCGACTATCGAGGGTACGCCAAAGGCGCGGCAAACCGGGGGCGATTTCTTTCGGCGACCTTTCTTGGCAAGACAAGAAAGGTCGCCAGTTGCCGGTCTGCCACCGGCGGTTTTGTGCTGATATAGTCGCCCTGTCTCATCTGCGCACTACCCGCTTGCGCAGCTCTTCGATCAGCAGCATGGCCGGCATGAAAGCGATGATGTACAGCCAGACCTCAGCCCCTATCGGCGCGGTGCCGAACAGCGCATTGCCCCACGGCGTATAGTCGGTCAGCAGCAACAGCATCAGTTCAAAAACAACCCCATGCCAGATCAGGCAGTTGCGCCGGTGAGTGCAGATGAACGCTGACAAACCGGGGTGGCGGCACAGAAACACATTAAGCACCGGCATCGCGATGCTCGCAGACAGACCGTGGTGGCATGGCGCTGCGGATTCATGATTTCCAGTCGGGGATTTACAGAAACATTAGCATCATATTGCCGCCTGAAACCAAAGTCCGGCGCCGGACACCGCAATCAGACAGCACACAAATTCTGACATCAGAAGCTGCCAGCCTGATTCCGCATTATAATGACGACCCTTATTGATGCGCCTTTACTCATCAGGATTCAATCCCCGGATGTAAAACGACGCACCC
>JBBRBS010000086.1:0-9611 GCA_038205615.1 Burkholderiales bacterium
TACGCCGATACTGACCGTAATATGGCCATCCTTGCTCTCCCCCAGCTCGAAATGCTGCGCCTCGATCGACTTTCGCAACCGTTCAGCGATTTCCAGTGCACCATCCGCATCGGTATCCGGCAGAATCACGGTAATTTCTTCACCGCCATAACGACAGGCGATATCGATCGCACGACATGAATGCATCACCAGTTCGCTCAGCGTTTTGAGCACCATATCTCCCGCCAGATGCCCGAAATGGTCGTTGACCAGCTTGAAGTGATCGATATCCAGCAGCAGTACGGAAAGCGGGGTGCCGGTGCGATGCCGGCGGATCAACTCTTCATCCAGACGCACGTAGTACACGCGGTGGTTATACAGCCCGGTCAGGCCATCGCGCGAAGCAAGCTCATGCAAAAGCCGCTTGTCCTGCTCCAGTCGCCCCCCCACCACGCCCAGCAGCCAGTAGAAAAACCCCAGCAAGATCAGCGTGGCAAGACCACCCACCAGAATACTCTCGCGGGTCAGTGACTTGATTTCCTTCACCTGCACGGATATATCCAGCATCAGTACCATTCTGCCCACGCTGTTACCGGCCGCATCCCTGAGCGGCAGAAACACCGCCCGATAAGCCGACGTTCCCTCAAGCATATATTCTGTCAATTTCTGCTCAGCCAGCAGACTTTCATGCAGGCCGTGAGCTAACTCCTTTGGCATGTCTGCGGCAGCCTGGTTATTGACCACCACATCGGGAAGCAGGTCCCAGTCCGGCAATCTTCCCAGAATACGCATGCCTGCTTCCCATTCCTTGCGGTCAAGAAATTGCTTGTTGATCAGCAAGTAGGTTTTTGCATTGCCGATATGCTGCACCTTGCGCAAGACATGATCGATCTCCATCCCCAGCTCGACGAAGCCCAGCAATTGTCCGTCTGCGGCAAACCACGGCATCACCAGCCGCAAAGTAAAAGTACCCAGAGGACCCAGTTCGACCCCATAGGCAGTTTGGCGGCTGCGCTGCGCCTGCAACGTAGTGGCGCGATTGATGGTATCGCCAAAACGCGCCGGTTGATGAACGCGCAGTATGTTTACCCGCTGACTATCGGAAAAATAGAAATGGGTGATGGCATATTTTTTCTTCAACTCTGCGAATAACGGGGCTGAACGCTGCAACAGTTGCGCGCGATCACGACTCGCCAGCGCCTGGCGCAAGCTCTGGTCGGTTGCCAGAACCTCCATGGCCGCTCCCAACATGCCGGCCGAGCTGTCGATTTCTTCCTTATACAAGTGCTCTGCGCGAATTGTGGCGCTCCCGGCATCCTGTTCAATATCCTCATTAGCATGGCGATGAATAGCCAGTACCATCAGCAGCACCGTGACCAGCAAAACACACGCCAGCGGCAGCAAGAACCACAGCCGCAGACGCAATGTTTCATGTTTATCGCTAATTGAAAATATCATTCTTTCCCCACAATCGCCTGACCAGGCATTCAGCAGCATCATCTGCAGTTTATAATAACATGCACTTGGAGAGGCACAAAAACCATCATGTGAACAGCGCTTAACCTCAGTTACAATGCGCGCTTCGGGTCTTGCCACTTACGACTCGCCACTCACCTATCACGACTCACCATTTAACATGACTGACCGCTACGCCGTTATCGGCAACCCCATCTCGCACAGCAAATCGCCGCTGATCCATGCCCTGTTCGCGGAGCAGACCGGACAGGACATCAGCTACGAAGCCATAGCAGCGCCGCTGGACGGCTTTACCGCCACGATAGAGCGACTGCGAAGCGAGGATTACAAGGGCTGCAACGTCACCGTACCGTTCAAATTTGAGGCGTTCAAGTGTGCAAATGAACTGACAGAACGGGCACAGGCGGCACAGGCTGTGAACACCCTCAGTTTTGAAGGCAAAGCAATCCTAGGCGACAACACCGACGGCGCCGGGCTGGTACGCGATATCGAATGCAATGTCAGTGTGGAGCTGAAGGGCAAGCGCATATTGTTGATGGGGGCTGGCGGTGCGTCTTACGGCGTGGCGTTGCCGCTGCTGACAACGGGTGCATCTCTTGTTATCGCCAACCGTACTGCCAGCAAAGCCGTCGAACTGGCGAATAAATTCCCCGGTGCTGACATTCGTGGCGGCAGTTATGCAGAACTGGCGGGGTTGCAGTTCGATGTCATCATCAACGCCACCTCCGCTGGTCTGACCGACAGCGAAGTTCCGCTGCCCCTTGGCATATTCGCCGAAGGCGCGCTGGCCTACGACATGATGTACGGGCGAGAGACGCCGTTCATGGCATTCGCCCGTGCGGAGGGTGCAATGGTTGCGGACGGCTTAGGCATGCTGGTCGAACAGGCGGCTGAAGCTTTTTACATCTGGCGCGGCGTGCGCCCTGAAACGGCACCTGTCATCGCCCAACTGCGCACAACTAAATGAACCCCAATAATTCATTAGCCAATAATCCGTTCGTCCTGAGCCTGTCGAAGGACGTTCATGGTTCGACAAGCTCACCACGGACGGTCTTTTGCCACCGATCCTGCACAATGGATTATCTGCAATGAAAAAACTCTGGGGCTGGCTGTGGCGCGGCGTGGCGATACTTGTTGTACTGCTGGTACTCTATCAACTGTGGATTTTCGCGCATGTATGCTGGTGGATCAAATTCAATCCGTCGACCAGCGCGTTCATGGAAACCCGGCTGGCAATCATGCAGGACAACAACCCGGATGCCGAATTGCAACACCAGTGGGTGCCCTACGCAAAAATTTCCAACAACCTCAAACGCGCACTGATCGCCTCGGAAGACGCGAAGTTCGTCGACCACGAGGGCTTCGACTGGGAAGGTATCCAGAAAGCGTATGAAAAAAACTTAAAGAAGGGCAAGATCGTCGCGGGCGGTTCCACCATCAGCCAGCAACTGGCCAAAAATCTGTTCCTGACCGGGAGCCGCTCGCCTTTTCGCAAGATCGAGGAAGCCGCGATCACCGTGATGATGGAGGCGGTCATGGACAAGCAGCGCATCTTCGAGATCTATCTGAATGTGATCGAATGGGGCAACGGCGTGTTCGGGGCGGAAGCCGCCGCGCGCCACTATTACCACGTCAGCGCCTCACAGCTATCCCCGGCTCAGGCCGCCAAACTGGCTGCGATGGTGCCCAATCCGCGTTATTACGACGCGCACCGCGATGCGCGCGGCCTGCAAAAGAAAACCGGCATCATCATGGGGCGCATGAATTCGTCGGATATTCCATAGCGCCCCAGCTTGTAGCTACAAGCTACAAGCTACAAGCTACAAGCCAGAAATTATCTTTTCACCGGCAAACAGCTGCGGCACCGTTTCGCGTTCGCGCACCAGATGCACGGCGGTTCCGTCCACCATCAACTCGGCGGCACGCGGGCGGGTGTTGTAATTGGAGCTCATGCTCATCCCGTAGGCGCCAGCTGACATCACGGCCAGCAACGATTGCGGTGCGATCGCCAAATCGCGCGAATGGCCGATAAAGTCGCCCGTCTCGCAGATAGGACCGACCACTTCATAGCTCTGCACGGGATGCTCTTCGCGCGCCACGGTCAAAATTCCGTGATAGGCATCGTACAGCGCAGGACGCATCAGATCGTTCATCGCCGCATCGACGATGGAGAAGTTTTTTTCCTCACCTGGCTTGAGATACTCCACGCGCGTCAGCAGCACGCCGGCATTGCCGACCAGCACCCGGCCCGGCTCCAGAATCAGTTTTTGCGTGCGGCCCTGCAACGCGCCCAGCAAAGCCGCGATGTAGTCAGCAATCGCAGGCGGCGTTTCGTCCTGATAGCAGATGCCAAGCCCACCGCCCAGATCGAGGTGTTCCAGCTCGATGCCGATCGCCGCCAGCTCATCCACCAGCAGCAATATCTTTTCCACGGCCGCGATAAACGGGCTGGTTTCGGTAAGCTGCGAGCCGATGTGACAGTCCATACCGGTGATACGCAGATTCTTTAATCCGGACGCCTTGCGATACAGCGCGATCGCCTCGGTATAGGCCACGCCGAATTTATTCTGCTTGAGCCCGGTGGAGATGTAGGGATGCGTTTTTGCATCCACATCCGGATTCACGCGCAGGCTGATGGCAGCCGTCTTGCCCATGCTGCCGGCAACTTCGTTCAGGCGATCCAGCTCAGCAGCGGATTCCACGTTGAAACACAGAATACCGGCGTCCAGCGCCAGTCGCATTTCGGCGATCGTCTTGCCCACACCGGAAAACACCACTTTCTTCGCATCACCGCCCGCCGCCAGCACGCGTTGCAGTTCGCCGCCGGACACGATATCGAAACCTGCACCCAGACGGGCGAACACGTTGAGAATAGCGAGGTTGGCATTGGCCTTAACCGCATAGCAGATCAGATGCTCACGGCCTTGCAAGGCGTCGGAAAACTGACGAAAGCTTCCCGTTAACGCTGCACGGGAATACACATAGCAAGGCGTACCATATTGTTCGGCGATGTCCGCCAGCGGCACTTGCTCTGCAAGCAGTTGATTATTTTGATAATTAAATTGATTGCTCATGGTCATTTACTTGAAGAGGTAATGGGTACGGAAGACGCCGCTGAATCGACGGAATTGAGCTGAACAGCAGCGGGTGCGGCGGCTTTTTGGGCGACGGGCACAGGCATCGTCAGCGGGCCTTTTCGACCGCAGCCTTGCAGCAACAGACTGATAGCCAGCATAATGACCAAAGAAGTTATAAGCCGCATGTTCACGTCCAAAATAATAAAGTTCAAGATTATAAAGGTTTCCTATGAATGAAAGCGAATTCAACCAATTAGCCGATGCCGCGCTGGCCCGGATCGAAACAGCTATTGATGATTGCGGAGTTGATGTCAGTCGCAGCGGCAACCTGCTGGAAGTCGAATTCGACAACGGATCAAAGATCATCATCAACCGGCATGACATCAATAAGGAAATCTGGGTGGCAGCCAAATCCGGCGCATTTCATTATGCCTGGCTGAATGAGGCATGGACCAGCCTGCGCGACAACAGCGAACTGTATGCCCAATTGCAACAGCTGTTCGCCGAACAAGGTGAAACCATCCGCTTCTAGCTGCGGACGGGAATATATTGAGGACGGTCATTCAGATATGAAACGCAAGATCGGACTCATCATGACCGGAGGGGGCGCACGCGCCGCTTATCAGGTTGGCGTATTAAAGGCGATCGCCGAGATATTGCCTCGCCGCGCGCACAACCCGTTCTTCGTCATTTGCGGCACCTCGGCAGGTTCGCTCAATGCCGTCACGCTGGCCGTGAACGCACCCCACTTTCGCGGGGGCGTACAACAACTGCTCAGGATCTGGCAGAACTCCCGCATCGAGGACATTTACCGCTCCGACCCGATCGGCGTGTTCAAAAACACGCTGCGCTGGATTTCCGGGCTGCTGTTAAGCGGCATGGGTGTGCATAAATTAACCGGCGTGTCGCTGCTGGACAATTCCCCGCTGACAACTTTTCTGGACGAGACCCTGCCGTGCGGCCGGATTCAGAAAAGCATAGACGCCGGATTCCTGCATGCACTGGGCATTACCGCATCGGGTTACGGGTCAGGTCAATCGGTCACCTTCTATCAGGGCGCAAAAGGAATCCAGCCCTGGAAGCGGGCGCGCCGCCTGGGTGTCCCGACCATGATAGAAACCCGCCATTTGATGGCCTCCGCCGCGATCCCGTTTCTTTTTCCCGCCGTACGCATCAACCGCGAGTATTTCGGCGACGGATCGATGCGTCAGATTGCCCCGATCAGCTCGGCGCTGCATCTGGGTGCGCACCGCATACTGGTCATCGGCGGGGGACAGAATGGCCATGAGAGTCCCGAAGGCGAGCGCGAACATGTCGACGACTATCCCTCGCTGGCGCAGATCGCAGGACACGCGTTGAACAGCATCTTCCTCGACAGCATGGAAGTCGATCTGGAACGCTTGCAGCGCATCAACCGTACCTTGAGTACGATGCCGGAAGCGGCCCGCAGAATCTCCGATCTGCACCATGTCGACATACTGGTCATCGCGCCCAGCCAGCCCATCGAAAAGATCGCCGAACGCTATGCGAAAAAACTACCCTGGACGATACGATACCTGTTGCGCTGGGGAGGGGCGATGCGGCGCAGCGGCGCGAATCTGGTGAGCTATCTTCTGTTCGAGAAGAGTTTCTGCCGTGCGCTGGTCGAGTTGGGTTATCAGGATGCGATGAAGCGCCGGGGTGAAATAGTTCTATTCTTCAGCCATCAAAACAGACAGCGGTTATAAACTGCAGCCCTTAAGCTCACGGCGCAGCGTCGCATAATCAGGACAGGCGCAGCCCACCACAGCCCAGAACGCCGCCGAGTGATTCATCTCGCGCAGGTGCGCCAGTTCATGCACCACCACGTAATCGATCAGATACTGCGGCAGCTTGATCAGCTCTAAATTCAGCCGCACCACCCCGCCTGATGTGCAGCTCCCCCAACGGGTCTTCGCAGTCGAGAGTTTGATCGTGCGCGGAGCGACATCCAGCATCGCCGCGTAATGAGCGACGCGCACCGAAAACAGCTGCATGGCCTGCTGGCGATACCATTTTGTAACCGACTTTTCGATGCGCACTTCATCGCCATGCACCCAAAGCTCATCACCCAGCTGTGTCACCGGTGCGGACAGGTGCGCCACGCGCAACGTCAGCTGCTCACCCAGGTAAGGAATATATTCGCCCTCTGCCCACTGCTGATCCGGCAGCTTGCGCGCCTGCCAGCCATCCAGTTTTTCGACCACCCAGTTCGCACGCTCCTGCAGAACCTCGTTGAGCCAGCGCTCGGGTGCCAGCTTGGGCATGCTCACGGTCAGCCCACGGTCGTCGATGCGCAGCCCGATGCTGCGGCGTTTGCTGCTGCGCTTTAAGGTATAGGTGATGTGTTTGCCGGCAAGCAAGGCGCAGCGCAGCTCTGCAGCGGGTAGTTTGGCAGGCGCGCGCCCTCTGGTCGCACCGGCTACAGGGTTAATCAGATTGCGCAGCCGTTTGAACATCAGTGTGCGAGTTGCTGGATCTCGTTCTCGATCCAGGCCTCGGTTTGCTTGTTGATTTCGTCGGCTTTGAGCCCGTCGACGGCAATCGGCACACCTATGCTCATCGTGATCAGCCCCGGATGCTTGATGAACGAGTTGCGCCCCCACAGGCGTCCGGCATTGTGAGCGACCGGCACCACCGGCGCGCCGGCGGATGCGGCCAGCAGTGCGCCGCCAACCTTGTATTTACCGCGTTCGCCATAGGGAATACGCGTGCCTTCAGGAAAGATCACCACGAAGAAGCCTTGCGCCAGCCGCTCTTTTCCCTGCCTCAATAACTGTTTCACCGCACCCTTGCCGTCGCTGCGATTAATCGCGATCGGGCTGGTCATCGCCAGTCCCCAGCCGAAAAAAGGGATCCACAACAGTTCGCGCTTGAGCACCCATGCCTGCGGCGGGAAAATGGCCTGCAACGCCAGCGTCTCCCAGGCCGACTGGTGCTTGCACAGCACGACGCAAGGCGCAGACGGAATATTCTCGATGCCGATTACCTCGTGACGGATGCCGCACACCCCCCTCAGCACCCAGAGCATCGTCCGCGCGTAACTTGAGATCAGACGGTAACGCGTCAGCGGCGAAAAGGGAAAGGTCAGGATTGCCAGCGTAGAGAACAGCGGCGTGAGCACCAGTTGTATTAAAAGAAAAATCGTTGATCTTATGACTAACATCTCAATCCAATTTTTAAACGGCCGTCCTGAGCAGTTCGGCAACCACTGCCGACAAATCAGGAAAAACCATGGTGCCCTCGGGAAGGCCGCCTGCCGCCTGTGTTTTCGTACCTTTTCCGGTCTGCACCAGATAGGGCTGAGCGCCCAGCATCGCTGCCGGCTGCAAATCGCGCAGCGAATCGCCGACGACAGGCACACCACTCAGCGTCATGTTGTAACGCACCGCGATTTCCTCGAGCATGCCGGGATTGGGCTTGCGGCAATGGCAGCGACTATCCGCCGTATGCGGGCAGAAAAATACCGCATCGATGCGCGCACCGACCAGCGCACACGCCTTGTGCATCTTGTCGTGTATCGCATTCAACGTGGGCATGTCAAACAGACCGCGCCCGATACCGGACTGATTGGTCGCCACGACCACGCGGTAATCGGCCTGATTCAGCAGCGCAATCGCCTCCAGACTGCCCTGAATCGGCTGCCACTCTGCCGGACTCTTGATGAACTGGTCGGAATCAAAATTGATCACACCGTCACGATCGAGGATGATGAGTTTCATAAAATAGTCGCTAGTCGTTAGTTGGTAGACGTAAGTGGTGACAGCGCTACGCGGCTAATCGGGAAAGGTCGGCCACGCGGTTCATCGCCTGATGCAGTTGTGCCAGCAACGCCAGACGGTTGGCGCGCAACGCCTGATCTTCGGCGTTCACCATCACGCTGTCGAAGAATGCATCAACCGGTACTCGCAGTGCTGCCAGCGCCTTGAGCGACGCGGTGTAATCCCCGGCAGCAAAGGCCGCGTCGGCGCGCGGCGCGATCAGGCATAACGCCTGATGCAAAGCCTGCTCAGGCGCTTCCACCAGCAAAGCCGCATCCACCTTATCGCTGACACCGCCTTCAACCTTTTTCAGGATATTGCCGACCCGCTTGTTGGCGGCGGCAAGGGCTGCGGATTCGGGCAATGAGGCAAAAACCTTCACGGCGATCAGACGGTGAGGCACCTGACTCAAATGCTGCGGACGCAATGACAGCACCGCATCCACCTCGTTTGCCGTATAACCTTGTTCGCGCATGATCCCGCCTGCGCGTTCGAATACGAAGTTCTCGACTTCGGCATGCGCATCGGTCAGCAACCCGGCCGGAAATCCTGCAAATGCGCTGCCGATCAAATCGCGCAGGCTGAGCGGCAATTCTTTATCGATCAGCATACGGATCACGCCCAGTGCATGGCGGCGCAGCGCGAACGGATCGCGGTCTCCGGTCGGAATCTGCCCGATGCCGAACATACCGACCAGCGTTTCCAGCTTGTCCGCCAGCGCGACACAGACGCCGACTTGATTGCGCGGCAACTCGTCGCCCGCGAAACGCGGCTTGTAGTGATCCTCGATGGCGTAGGCGACATCGTCAGAGATGCCGCCGTGCTGAGCGTAATAACGCCCCATGATGCCCTGCAATTCGGGGAATTCACCCACCATGTCGGTGAGCAGATCAGCCTTGGCAAGCAATGCCGCCTGATCGGCCTGCAACTCCAGCGCCTCGCCGCCCAATTGCAGACCGATGGCACGTGCGATGGCCTGCACGCGTTCCACTCGTTCTCCCTGCGTGCCCAGCTTGTTGTGATAAACCACGCGTGACAATCCCAGCACGCGTGCATCCAGCGGTTTTTTCCTGTCCTGGTCGAAGAAAAATTTCGCATCCGCCAGGCGCGGGCGCACCACCCGCTCGTTGCCGCTTATCACCAGACTCGCGTCCTGTGGCCTGATGTTGGACACGATCAGAAACTGGTTGGTAAGGCGGCCTTTAGCATCCAGCAGCGGGAAGTATTTCTGGTTCGCCTTCATGGTCAGAATCAGGCA
The DNA here is from genome assembly GCA_038205615.1 of Burkholderiales bacterium. GTDB lineage: Bacteria > Pseudomonadota > Gammaproteobacteria > Burkholderiales > Gallionellaceae > Gallionella. Next base: position 9,570 of record JBBRBS010000086.1, read on the forward strand.
TTCCGGCGGCACATCGAGGAAGGCTTCTTCAAACTTGCCGAC
>JBBRBS010000087.1:0-9611 GCA_038205615.1 Burkholderiales bacterium
AAGCGCAGACGCCGCAGATGTTCCGCGCAGGCCTGCTGGCGCAAGGCTTGCAGCAATGTAAAGCCGTGACCGATGAAGCCTCTGCTATCGAGGCGCTGGGGCTGAGCCCCAAACTGGTGGCGGGGGATACGAGCAATTTCAAGGTGACTTATCCGCAGGATTTATTGATGGCGCAGTTGCTGCTGGGGGAAAAAGGATGAGGATAGGCCAGGGTTTTGATGTTCACCAGCTGGTGGAAGGACGCCGGTTGATCATAGGTGGGGTGGATATTCCCTATGACAAGGGTTTGCTCGGTCATTCCGACGCCGACGTGTTGTTGCATGCGATTTGCGACGCGCTATTGGGTGCGGCGGCACTGGGCGACATCGGGCGGCATTTTTCTGACGCTGATGCCCAATATCACAATATCGACAGCCGGATATTGCTGCGTCAATCGCTGCATCTGGTGCGCGAGCAGGGTTATCGGGTCGTTAACGTAGATTCGACCATTATCGCGCAGGCGCCGAAAATGTCGCCGCATATCGCGCAGATGGTTGAACACATCGCAGCCGACCTGCGCATCGAGAAAAGCGCCGTCAATGTGAAGGCAACTACCACCGAGAAGTTAGGTTATACGGGGCGTGGCGAGGGCATTGCGGCGCAGGCCGTCGTATTGCTGATTGCCGATAAATGAAAATACTCGCTTTGGAAACATCGACCGAATACTGTTCGGTCGCGCTCTGGCAGGACGGCGCAGTCGCCCAGCATTGCGAACTGGTCGGGCAGAAGCATTCCGAGTTGCTGATCACGATGATCGATGCCTTGCTTCAGGAATCAGGAGTCAGGATGCAGGATATGGATGGCATTGCGTATGGTTCCGGACCCGGTTCGTTCACTGGCGTGCGCATCGCCTGCGGGGCGACACAGGGGCTGGCGCTGGGAGCCGGGTTGCCGGTGGCAGGCATTTGCACCTTGCTGGCATTGGCCGAGGCTGCGGGGCATTCGCGTGTCATTGCCGCTTTAGATGCGCGCATGGGCGAGATTTACTGCGCGGCCTATCAAAGATCGGGCGAAGAGGGCGACTGGATCATCGTTTATGAACCGGGCCTGTGCAAACCGGAAGAGGCGCCATCCGTGCCGGGCCGCGACTGGTTCGGCGCGGGCAGCGGTTTTGCAGCGCATGCCGACGCATTGCAACAACGCTATAGCGGACAGTTGGGCGGGATGGACGGCGCTGCCGTGCCGCAAGCCGCAGCGGTTGCCGTGCTGGGTGCTGCTAGGTTCGCCAATGGCGGCGGGGTGGATGCGGCGCTTGCCCAACCCTTGTACCTGCGCGACAAGGTGGCGCTTAAAACGGCTGAGCGCGAACAGATCGCAATAGAAAAGTCCTTGTTAATCAGTAAGATGAAATGAGATTGATGATGCTGTCGGATGTGGGTGGTGTGCTGGCCATCGAGCAGTCGGTGCAAGCTTACCCGTGGACGCGTGGCAATTTTTGCGATGCACTGGACAGCGGATACCTGTGTTTTGTGGAAGATGGACCGGGCGAGTTATGCAGTTATGCGGTGCTGATGCCAGGCGTGGATGAAGCGGAATTGCTGACCATCGGGGTCGGCTCAGCATACCAGCGCAAAGGGCTCGGTGGCGCGATGCTGGCAGCCGTGCTGGCAGCCGCTTTCGCACGAAAACTCTCCCGCGTGTTTCTTGAAGTGCGCGCTTCCAATCTGGCAGCGATCGCACTGTATCATCGCGCCGGTTTTATGCAGGTCGGCATGCGGCGTGCTTATTACCGGAATGAACAGGGCAGCGAGGATGCGTTGGTGATGGCCTGTGATAAAGCCCGTTCGACGGGGGAGCAAAATGGATAGGCGAGAGGCGATGCTGCGCGAGTTGAACCTGTACCCTGCATGGGTGCGGCGCTCGCCCGTGGCGCATCAGGCGCAGGTCGGTGAGCCGCTTGCTCCGAACGTTGAGTCGCGCATCGAGGCCGTGAATACGTCTGTGGCTGAGGTTTACGCGCCGGTCGCTCATGTCGCGCAGGACGTCGCGCCCGATGTTGCGTCCGATGTCATGTTTCGGGGCGATGAATCCGCCGGTGATACGGCAGCTCCCCCCGATCTGTTTGCGATACAAGAGGATGCTCAAACGAACGATGATGGACAAGGCGAAGACTCGCTGCGCGAGTTTCAGCGCAAAAATGCAGGTGGTGCGCTAGGTCGTGTGGACTGGACGGATCTCAAAGAGAAAGTGCGTGACTGTGAACTTTGCGCACTGCGCGCAGGCTGTACGCAAACGGTATTCGGGGCAGGGAATGAGCGGGCCGACTGGATGTTTATCGGCGAGGCGCCAGGGTTGGAAGAAGATGCGAGCGGAGAGCCGTTCACAGGACACGCGGGTCGCCTGCTCGACAATATGCTATTGGCAGTCGGGTTGAAGCGTGCAGAGGTTTATATTGCCAACGTCATCAAGTGCCGGCCGTCAGATGATCGCCACCCGCATGTAGGTGAGATCGCCGCCTGCCTGCCTTTTTTGCGCCGGCAGATCGATCTTGTGAAGCCGCGCGTGATCGTGGCGCTGGGTAAGACTGCCGCATCCGCCTTGCTGGGCACTGATGCGACGATAGCATCCCTGCGCGGCACGGTGCATGACTATCTGGGTGTCCCGCTGATCGTCACTTTTCATCCGGCCTATCTGCTGCGCAGTCCGATGGAAAAAGCAAAAGCCTGGCAAGATTTGTGTCTGGCGGTCGATACGATGAACGCCAGTTAGGAGAGGCGCTAGATTTTACCGCTGTCCTGTTCGTGGCCGTGCCGCTTGTATAGCGCGGTCATGATGCCGGAGAGCAGCAGGCCGAAGACCAGAATGATGATGTAGATGCTCAGTTGCAGTTTCTCCATCACGGCATACAGCGCCAGCATCGCAAAGATGCTCAGGTTCTCGTTGAAGTTCTGCACGGCGATCGAGCTGCCCGCACCCATCAGCAAGTGGCCGCGATGCTGCAACAGCGCATTCATCGGCACGACGAAATAGCCGCCCATTGCACCGATGGCGACCAGCAACAGGATGGCCAGCGTGCTGTTGGTGATCGGGATCATGATCAATACCACTAGACCCATCGCGATGCCGATCGGCAGCACCTTCACCGAGTTTTCCAGTTTGACGAATTTTGCGGCCAGCACGGAGCCGATGGCGATGCCGATGGCAACCCAGGCGGTCAGCTTGGCGGCGCTGGCAATGTCATAGTGCAACGCGACGGCCGCCCAGCCCAGCACGATCAGGCGCAATGTCGCACCCGTACCCCAGAACAACGTGGTGACGGCAAGCGATACGCGGCCTAACGGGTCTTTCCACAACAGTTTGAAGTTGTGCCAGAACTCTGACAGCAGAAAAACCGGGTTTCGGCTGAGCGGCTTGTGATCGAGTGCCACGCGCGGAATGTAGAGATTGAACAGTGCGGCGGCAAAGTAGATCACCACGATGATGGCAATCGCCAGTTTCGGGGCGGTGTCGATGCCGGTGTCGATCAGCGGCACATCCCATAAATGCAGCATCGTCATGGCGATCGACGGGCTGATCAATAATCCGCCGACCACGGCGCCCAGTACGATGGCAAGCACGGTCAGGCCTTCCATCCAGCTGTTCGCCAGTACCAGTTTTTCAGGCGGCAGATATTCTGTGAGGATGCCATATTTGGCAGGCGAATAGGCCGCAGCGCCCAGGCCCACGAGACCGTAGGCGATCAGCGGATTGACGCCGAGCAGCATCGCGACGCAGCCTGCAATCTTGATGTTGTTGCTGACGAACATCACTCGCCCCTTGGGCAGCGAATCGGCGAAGGCGCCGACGAATGGCGCCAATACAATGTAGGAAAAGATAAAGGCTTCTTGCAGCACCGGTGTGTGCCATGAGGGTGAGTGCAAGTCTTTCAACAGCGCAATGGCGGCGAACAACAACGCATTGTCAGCGAGCGCAGAGAGGAATTGCGCTGCAAGTATGATGTAGAAGCCGATATTCATTCAACTGACGTATTTTTTATCAGTTCGTTTTATATCATGAAAGGATGCCCCCTGCTATCATTACGTAACCTCTACCCCGCCCAAGCCCGAGATTCATGCCGCGTCCCATACAAGCCTACGTTGATCAGAATGCGCTGCAAAACAATCTGTCTGTCGCTCGTCGTGCCACACAGGCACGCATCATGGCTGTCATCAAGGCAAATGGCTATGGTCATGGCCTGCTGCGCGCGGCTGAGGCACTGGCCGACGCTGACGGATTTGCGCTGCTGGATATATCCGACGCGATTCGTTTGCGTGAAGCGGGGTACCGACAAACGATTTTGCTGCTGGAAGGTTTTTTTGACGTTTCCGACCTGGAGCTGGTCGCGGAATATGAGCTCTCCTGCGTTATTCACAGTCCATGGCAGATTGCCCTGCTCGATGCCAGTCCGAGACGATCCGCGCTGGATGTCTGGCTCAAGGTCAACAGCGGCATGCACCGGCTGGGTTTTGCGCCCGACCAGGTAGCGGTCGCGATGGAGCAACTGCGACGTCAAGCTGCGGTACGCGAAATCACGCTGATGAGTCATTTCGCCTGTGCAGATGAGGCGCGCGGGGTGTCTGATCAATTGGAACTGATCAGCGATATCGCGGCTCAATACCGTGTCGCCCGTAGTTTCGCCAATTCTGCCGCGCTGCTGCGCTATCCTGCGACTCACGCTGATTGGGTGCGACCCGGCATCATGCTGTATGGTGCTTCGCCGTTTGCCGATACCACTGCGCAGCAGCTGGGCCTCAAACCTGCGATGACGCTGAGTAGCCGCATTATTGCCACGCAGGATTTACGGGCGGGCGATGAGGTGGGTTATGCCGGTCAGTTTCGCGCAGACCGGAATATGCGTATCGGCACTGTGGCCTGTGGTTATGCGGACGGTTATCCGCGTCATGCGCCGAATGGCACACCGGTGCTGGTGGACGGTCGTCCATCGACGTTGCTGGGGCGTGTCTCGATGGATATGCTTTGTGTCGATTTGACCGCGATGCCGCAGGCATGCGCGGGGAGTCTGGTGACGCTGTGGGGTGCCGGTTTGCCGATCGAAGCGGTGGCACATGCTGCGGGAACCATCAGTTATGAATTGATGTGCGCGTTGGCTGCGCGCGTGCCTGTCCGTACGTAATTTGAAGCAGGGATATAGCGATGAGCGATAAATTACAGCCAGTCAGAATGAATGAAATACAAATCGGACATCCTCTGTTATGGACCGTGTTCGATAAGACCGGACGTCTGCTGCTGCGCGAGGGTGCGATGGTCGAATCACAGCGCCAGCTCGATGGGCTTTGTGAAAGCGGTTTATTCCGCACTACCCGTGACCGGCCTGTTCTGAAAAGGAAGGAGTCGACGGAGTCAGCCGCGGAGTCGGCGGGTAAATCAGGAGCCGTGGATAAATTCGAGGATATGCTGTCGCTCAAGCTTGCCATCGGTGAAACGCTTCAATTGCAGGATATTTCATCGGATAAACAGCGTTATTTTGTGAAACTGATCGGTTTTACGCATAAAAAAAGTGTGCTGGTCTCACATCCGAGACAAGATGAAAAACTCAGTTTTATCAAGGAAGGCCACGGATTTTTGGTGCGCGGTTTTTCGGGCACCAAAACCTATGAATTCAACAGTAATGTGATCAGCGTTTGTCTGACGCCTTACCCTTACCTGCATCTGGCTTTTCCGACTCAAGTCAAGACGACCAGCATGCGCGGTGCCGTGCGCATTAAGTTGAGACTGGTGTGTACGGTGGACTCAAGCGTTACCGGCTTGAAAACGCCGGCGATCATCGAAGATATGAGCATTTCCGGCGCACGCATCCATGCCGGCAAAGCCTTCGGCCAGGTAGGCGATGCGGTAGCCGTGGGGCTGCGCATGCAAGTGGCGGGAGAGACACAGGTGTTTTTAGTGTCGTCGGTGATCCGCAGTGTACGTACAGAGGCCGATAGTCAGACGGGTGAAAACGTGGTCATGCACGGTATGGAGTTTGTTCAGACTTCGGGCACGGATCTGACGGTGTTACAGAATTTCATCTACAAAACCATGTTGGAGAGTTGATTTATGCTGGGAATTATCGGCGGTAGCGGTGTTTACCATATCGAGGGGCTGGAGAATTCACGCTGGGTTGTTGCAGAGTCTTCGTTTGGCGAACCATCCGATGAGATTATGCTGTGCGAGCTGGCCGGGCAGCCGATTGCGTTTTTACCGCGTCACGGCAGAGGGCACCGTATCTCACCTTCGGATATCAACTTTCGCGCCAATATCGACGCGATGAAGCGTCTGGGCGTGACCGATATCATCTCGGTCAGCGCGGTGGGTTCGTTGCGTGAAGATTTGCCGCCGGGCACGTTTGTGATCGTCGATCAGTTCATCGACCGCACGTTCGCACGCGAGAAGAGTTTTTTCGGTACAGGACTGGTCGCGCACGTTTCAATGGCGCATCCGGTGTGCAACCGTTTAGGCGATCATCTGTTTGCGGCGGCTGAGCTGCTGGGCATTCCGGTGGCGCGCGGCGGTACCTATCTGGTCATGGAGGGGATGCAGTTTTCCAGCCTCGCGGAATCGGAACTGTACCGTACCTGGAAGTGCGACGTGATCGGCATGACCAATATGCCGGAAGCGAAACTCGCCCGCGAAGCCGAGATTTGTTACGCCACGGTGGCGATGGTGACGGATTTTGACTGCTGGCATCCCGATCACGACAACGTCACGGTGGATGCGATCGTCAAAGTGCTGCTGGCAAACGCCGATAAGGCGCGCGCACTGGTCAAGGAAGTCGCGCAGCCGGTGCATGCTGATAGCGTGGCCGGTAACTGCGCCTGCCGCAGCGCCCTGCAATACGCGATTCTCACCGCGCCTGAAGCGCGCGATGCCGCAATGCTCGAAAAACTGTCCGCTGTCGCGGGCAGAATGCTGGCAATTAACAATTAACAATTAACAATTAACAATTACATCCTCCATGCCGATCAAATCCCTCATTCGCACCGTTCCACATTACCCGCATCAGGGCATCATGTTCCGCGACATCACCACCTTGCTCAAAGATCCGGTCGGTTTGCGCTCGACAATTGCTCAAATTGCGGCGCGTTACAAGGACGTCCAGATCGACAAGGTGGCCGGCATCGAATCGCGCGGTTTCATCGTCGGCACACCGGTGGCCTATGAGCTGAATCTGGGCTTTGTGCCAATCAGGAAACGCGGCAAGTTGCCCGCCAAGACAATTGGGCGCGATTACCAGCTCGAATACGGCAGCGATCGCATCGAGATTCATGTGGATGCAATTAAGCCCGGCGACCGCGTGTTACTGGTGGATGATCTGATTGCAACCGGAGGCACGGCACAAGCCGCTGTCGAATTGATCGAAGACATGGGCGGCATCGTCGTCGAATGCTGCTTCGTGATCGATCTGCCGGATGTCGGCGGACGTGCACGGCTGGAAGCGATGGGGCAGAAGGTGTTCGCGCTGTGTGAGTTTGAGGGTGATTAATAATCCTTGCGTCATTCCGGCGCAGGCCGGAATCCAGCGGTTTTGTTCAAAATGACGGGTTCCTGTTGGTGACTTAGCATAATGAAAATCAATAACATCCCATATCGCACCATCTGGCCGACAAGCGATGGCAGTGCGGTGGAAATCATCGATCAGACCCGCCTGCCGCATGAGTTCGTGACTCAGCGTTTAGAGAATATGCGCGATGCTGAATTCGCGATCCGTGAGATGCAGGTGCGCGGCGCACCGCTGATCGGCGTGACAGCCGCTTACGGCGTGGCGCTGTCGATGCGTCATCATGCATCGGATGCGGCGTTGCAGGCGACTTGTGACATGCTGGCGAAGGCCCGGCCCACGGCGGTCAATCTGCGCTGGGCGGTGGAGCGGATGCGCGCGGTGTTGTCGCCGTTGCCGGTCAATTTGCGCGCGGATGCCGCCTGGCAGGAGGCGGGCCGCATTGCCGAGCAGGACGTGCAGATCAACCAGGCGATCGGGCAGCACGGACTGCAACTCATCCGCGCGATGCATCAGCGCAAAAATACAACGATTAACATTCTGACTCACTGCAACGCCGGTTGGCTGGCAACAGTGGACTGGGGAACTGCGTTAGCGCCGATTTACGCCGCCTTTGAAGCGGGTATTGCGCTGCACGTATGGGTGGATGAAACACGTCCGCGCAATCAGGGGGCGAGCCTCACCGCGTGGGAGCTGGCGCAACACGGCGTGCCGCACACGGTGATCGTGGACAATGCAGGCGGTCATCTGATGCAGCACGGACAGGTTGACATGGTGATTGTCGGTTGCGACCGGGTCACGGCAACGGGTGACGTGTGTAACAAGATCGGCACGTATCTGAAGGCGCTGGCTGCCTTCGATAACGGCGTGCCGTTCTATGTGGCGATGCCGACGCCGACGCTGGACTTTTCATTGCAGGATGGTGTGCGGGAAATTCCGATTGAGGAGCGCGCGCCCGATGAAGTGACGCATTTATCCGGGCTGTGTGACGACGGGCAGATTCGCCGTGTTCAGCTGACCCCAAAAGGGTCACCTGCCGCCAACTACGGCTTTGATGTGACACCCGCGCGTTTGGTCACCGGACTGATTACTGAACGCGGACTGGTGGCAGCCAATCCGGACGCCATCCGCGTATTGTCTGACGCTCCTTGCACGCTTGCGGGCGAGGGGGAGTGCTAAATGAATGAATCTGAACTGCGCGGCGATCTGGTGCGCACCGCCCAAAAGCTCGATGCGCTGGGATTGAGTCACGGCACGTCGGGTAATCTCAGTGTGCGTTTTGGCGAAGGGTTCCTGATCACGCCGTCAGGCTTCGGCGCGGAAGGCCTGGGTGTCGACGACATCGTGTTCGTGCATCTGTCAGGGGGGTCGCAGGGACGCTGGCAGCCGTCGAGCGAATGGCTGTTTCACCGCGACATCTATGTGCAGCGTCCGGAATTCGGTGCGGTTGTGCACACGCATTCCAACGCGGCGACAGCCTTGGCCTGTCTCAGGCGCGATATTCCGCCGTTTCATTACATGCTCGCCCTGCTGGGCGGCGACAGTCTGCGCTGTGCAAATTATGCGACCTTCGGCACGCAGGCGTTATCCGACAATGCGCTGGTCGCGCTGCGTGGACGATGCGCCTGTCTGCTGGCGAATCACGGCATGATCGCCGCAGGGAAAAATCTTGCCGATGCGTTCAAAAATACGGTGGAAGTGGAAAACCTGAGCGAGCTGTATTCGCGTGCACTGCAAATCGGCGAACCTGTATTGCTGACGGCGGCTGAGTTTTTCGATGCGCAGCAACAATTTGCAGGCTACGGTAAGCCTAAGCAGTAGGCAATGAGCAAGCCTGTCAGCTGCGACATTTTCTGTAACGTGATCGACAATTACGGCGATATCGGCGTGAGCTGGCGTCTGGCGCGTCAACTGGCGAACGAGTTCGGCATTGCTGTCTGCTTGTGGGTGGACGATCTTGCCAGTTTCGCGAAGCTGTGCCCGGAGGCCGATGCATTGCTTGATACGCAGACCTGCCGAGGCGTGGAGGTGCGGCTGTGGAATGCTGACGCATTTAACCCTCTCCTCCAACCGCTCGGCCCCGTTGGGGAGATGG
>JBBRBS010000088.1:0-9597 GCA_038205615.1 Burkholderiales bacterium
GTGCCCGCTTTGAGCAGCACTTCTTCGCTCAGGCCCGTTCCGTAATCGCGTATTTCCAGGAGAAAATTCGAGCTGTCGTGGCGGGTATTAATCTCGATGGCCTGCGTGCTGGCATCTGCCGCATTATTGAGCAGATTCATCATCGCGGCGCGTAATGTGACATCCACGCTGATCAGCGGGGCAGGTTTGTCGCTGTCGTAACGATACTGTGCGGTGGGGCGCAACAACTGCCACTCGTCCAGCACGTCCGCCATCAATTCATCGGCGGCTTGCTGTGAACGGGTACCGTTGTCCTGCGCGTTCAGCATAATTTTGTCGAGGATGCGCCGGCAGGCGCGCACCTGCTCATCGAGCAGGCTCAAGCTTTCGTGCATTTGATCTTCATCGTATCCGTGCTGCAATTCGCCGATGACTACCGCCATCGTGGACAGCGGGGTACCCAGTTCATGTGCCGCACCTGCCGCCTGCGTGCCCAGGGCGACGATACGTTCGTTGCGCAGAACTTCTTCTCGCACTTGTACCAGCAGTTCATCGCGGGCGCGCACGGCCTGTGCCATTTTGACCACGAAATACGCCACCACCACCGCGCTGATGACGAAGCCTAGCCACATGCCCATCACATGGGTATTGAAGGCGTTGTCCATATCCTGATGGTTGTGGGGCAGCGGGATGTGATAGACCATCAGCCAGCTGTAGCAGGCGGTGGTGAGTGCAGCCATGCCCCAGGTGTAACGGGCCGGCAGCGTAGCGGCCGCGATGACCAGCGGCAGCATGTAGATGGATACAAACGGATTGGTAGAGCCGCCCGCGTAATACAGCAGGAAACTGAGCGCGAATACATCGAGGCACAGCTGCGCGAACAACTCAATGTTGGTCACAGGCCGGGTGCTTTTCAGACGCAACAGTGTGAGAATATTGATCGACGCAAGTATTGCGACGCAGGCTGTCATTGGCAGCCATTCCAGCTCCAGTTCAAGCACTTTCCATACGGCCAGCAGCGTAATTGCCTGTGCAGCGATAGCCAGGCTGCGCAAATTAACCAGACGCCGCAACTGGATGTGGCCGGGCAGAGAAGAGAATATATTCATAGCCTCGATTGTAATCGCAGTGCGGGGCCGGTGGGTGTGACAAGATGTCGCACTCAGGCAGCGTGCGACATCTTTTAGCTACGGCAGTTCTGATATTTTTGTCTTCGCAGAAAGAAGTGCACTCAATTTGAATGCACTTCTTTTGGCAGGCATCCGGTTATTTGTAACGGGTATAATTCGCGTTTTAAATTAGACGGAAACTGATCATGAGCAAATTAATTAAACTGTGCGCTTTGCTGGGCGCGATGTTGCTGAGTGGCAGCGTATATGCGGCCGACATTCAGGTTGAAGGTGCATGGGCGCGCGCCACGGCCCCCGGTCAGGATACTGCGATGGTGGATTTTTCGATCACCAGTGCGAAAGAGGCCAGCTTGACAGGATTTGCCTGCGCGGCCTGTAAGACGGCGGAAATGCACAGCATGACGCATGACAACGGCATGATGAAAATGCGCGAAGTGAAGTCAATTGAGCTGCCGGCCGGTCGTCGCGTCAATTTGAGCGAAGGCGGATATCACCTGATGCTGATAGGCCTGAAAGCACCGCTCAAGGCGGGTGACAACATTCCTTTAACATTGACGATCAAACTGTCCGATAAAACTACAGTAAAAGTCGAAGTCAAGGCAGAAGTTAAGCCGCTGACCGATGCGCAGCACGGCGACCATATGCATCACATGCACCACTAATTTAGCCACAACTTTGTTTAAAAATCAGGCGGCGCGTGCCGCCTGATTTTTTTTCGGGCCTGTGGATTTGGTGTAAAATTCGCGGACTCATCTTAAGGAAAAATCATGACGTTGTCCGTTGCTTCAGCCGAACTCAAAGCGCTCGTACTCTCCGAAGCCCTGCCATATATCCAGCGCTTTTTCGACAAGACCATCGTGATCAAATACGGTGGCAACGCGATGACGGATCCGGCATTACAGGAGAGCTTTGCGCGCGATGTGGTGCTGTTGAAGCTGGTCGGCATGAATCCGGTGGTGGTGCACGGCGGCGGACCGCAAATCAATGAAATGCTTAAGCGGGTCGGCAAACAAGGGCAATTCATCCAGGGGATGCGCGTGACCGATGAAGAGACCATGGACGTCGTCGAGATGGTGTTGGGTAAGGTCAACAAGGATATCGTCAACCTGATCAACCGCCACGGTGGCAAGGCAGTCGGTCTGACCGGGCAGGATGGTTCGTTCATTCGCGCCAAAAAACTGATGCTCGAAAGCGATACGACAGCAGGCGAAATGCTCGACATCGGACTGGTCGGCGACATCAATAAAATCGATCCGGCCATCATTTCCTTCCTGGATTCCGGTGATTTTATTCCGGTCATCGCGCCGATCGGCGTAGGGTCTGACGGTGAAACGCTGAACATCAACGCCGACGTGGTTGCCGGCAAGCTGGCCGAAGTGCTCAATGCCGAAAAACTGGTGCTGCTGACCAATACGCCGGGCGTGCTGGATCGTGACGGCATGCTGCTGACCGGTCTGACCCCGTCGCAAATCGATGAAATGGTGAGTGATGGCACGCTGTCAGGCGGCATGCTGCCTAAAATCAGCTCCGCCCTAGATGCGGCGCGCAGCGGCGTACGCTCGGTGCACATTATCGACGGCCGGGTGCAACACGCGTTGCTGCTGGAAATCCTCACCGATGAAGGCGTGGGAACGCTGATCAAGAGCAAGTAGTGACTTCGACGCTGTGGATTTTTGATCTGGACAACACGCTGCACGACGCGAGTCCGCACATATTTCCGCACATTAATCAAAGCATGACCGCTTATTTGCAGGAACATCTGCAATTGGACGAGCCCAGCGCAAATGCGCTGCGCCAGCATTACTGGCATCGGTATGGCGCGACGCTGAGCGGCATGATGCGCCACCACGGCACCGATCCCGATCATTTTTTGTGGCACACGCATCAGTTTCCTGCGCTTGAGAAAATGGTGGTGCGTTTTCCGCGTCTGCGCCATGTCTTGCGCGCCTTGCCGGGTAAAAAAATCGTATTCTCAAATGCGCCGCAGCACTATGCGCAGGCCGTTCTGAAACTATTAAAAGTGGCGGATCTGTTCGATGACGTCGTTGCAGTTGAGCAGACTCGCTATCGTCCAAAACCGGATTTCGCAGGCTTCAGGCATGTGATGCAGCGTCATCGCGTTACGGCTTCGCAATGCGTGATGGTTGAAGACAGCCTGGAAAATCTACAGGCGGCGAAACGCCTGGGAATGCGCACGGTCTGGGTGAATGCGGGCAATAAGTATCCGGCCTGCGTGGATGTAAAGATTCGCGATATCATGCAATTAAATAAGGGGTCATTCCCGCGCAGGCAGGAAACCCGCTAGCAATTGGTCAGCAAAAAATACTAAGGAGCATCCATGATTCTGATTCTGAACAGCAACGCGACTGAAAAACCGCAGGAATATCAGGCTTTGCTGTCGCATCTGGCATTGATGCAGGGTATACAGACGCGCGTGCATGTCGAGCGTGGGCAGGAGCTGACGGTTACGGAAATCTATCTGATCGGCAACACCAAACAACTGGATATCGCGGATATGCAGAGTCTGCCCTGCGTCGAACGCGTGGTGCGCGTTTCGGAGGAATATCGCATACTCGGGAGGCACCGTGACGATCAGCGCGCCACCCATTTTGAATACAACGGCGTGCGCTTCGGTCAGGACACCTTGCACGTGTTTGCCGGTTTGTGTGCGGTGGACAATCGCGAGCATGTAGAGATCATGCTCCGCGCACTGCGCGATAACGGTCAGGTGTGCACCCGGATGGGCGCCTACAAGCCGCGCACCAGTCCCTACGCGTTTCAGGGGCACGGCAAGAACTGTCTTCCCTATGTGTTTGAGCTGGCCGGTAAATACGGCATCAAAGTGATGGCGATGGAAATCACTCACGAATCGCACGTCGATGAAATCAACGAGGCGTTGCATCAGACGGGGGAGGCGACCGGCGTGATGCTGCAAATCGGCACACGCAACACGCAGAATTTCGAATTGCTGAAGATCGTCGGACGTCAGACCAAAATGCCGGTCCTGCTCAAACGCGGTTTCGGCATCACGCTGGACGAATCGCTGAATGCGGCGGAATATCTGGCATCAGAAGGCAATCGCAATGTGGTGTTCTGTCTGCGCGGCATGAAGACCAACATGGCCGATCCCCATCGAAATTTTGTCGATTTTGCGCATGTGCCGGTGGTGAAACGCCTGACCCGCATGCCGGTGTGTGTCGATCCGTCGCATTCGGTAGGTTCTCGCGCGGCATCACCCGATGGCATCATGGACATGATGCATGTCACGGCTCAGGGTATTTTGGCGGGCGCGAATATGGTGCTGGTGGATTTTCATCCAGTTCCCCCTAAGGCACTGGTCGATGGCCCGCAAGCGATGTTGTTGAAAGAGCTGCCCTACTTTCTGGAAGACGTGCAGATCGCAAGAAATGCCTACCTTAAACGGGTCGAGCTGCGTCAGCGTCAGGAGTAGGATAAAGACGATCTTGCATAAGAAATTTCCCGGTAACTGCACGAAAAATAGCATTATTTGTCACGAACTTGTCACATTCACTTGCAATTTGAGTATTGGTTGACTACGGCGGCGTAGCGCAATATCATGCGTCGTTGCAAGGGTTTTTTGGACTGTTATCAGGGAGATTGCGATCATGGTAGAAGAAAAGAAGAAACCAGCCGCTAAAAAAGCGGTTGCCAGCAAGGCCGTTAGTGAAGTTAAGGTTACGAAAGTCGCTGTTAAAAAAGCACCCGCCGCAAAAGCAGTTGAATCGGCAATGTGGCCGTTTCCCGAAGCTGAAAAAGTAGCCGCACCGGCAAAGAAAGTCGCTGCCAAAAAAGCCGCTGCGCCTAAGGCGAAACCGGTTAAAAAACAGGGCGTGGCTCAGCCATCGGCTCAGGAACGATACCGCATGGTAGAAACGGCGGCTTACTACATCGCAGAGCGTTCAGGTTTTCAAGGTTGTACGACCGATCACTGGGCCGCAGCCGAACTCGAGATTGCAAATAAGCTGGCCAGTTAACACGCATTATTGATAAAAAACCGTACGGTTTACACCGTGCGGTTTTTTTATAACTGCTGTTATCAGACTTGCGATCAATACCTCCGCGCAGTTTTTAATGCGCTGTGCTATCTTTACATACCATTTTCCTGTCGCCGTAATGCCATGAGCCTGTTCGCACTGATCGTCGCACTGTTGCTGGAGCAACTCCGGCCGCTTTCTTCGAGTAAATACCTGTATGACTGGCTGTATAGTTATGTCGATTATTTTCAGCATCACTTCAATTCGGGAGAATACAGCCACGGCAAGACTGCATGGTGGCTGGCTGTTTTGCCAATACTCGCAGGCAGTGTAATGCTGTTCTGGGGTTTGTATCACCTGCACCCGATACTCGCCTGGGCGTTTAATGTGGCCGCACTCTATCTCAGTCTGGGGTTTGGCCAATTCAGCCATCGTTTTACCGATATTCAACAGGCATTGAGCAGCGGTAATCTGGTGCGGGCTCGCGAGCTTTTATCCGTATTGCGGGGTGGGGCGTCAGATGAATTGAACGCCGATAAAGTCGCGCGCCTCACGATTGAAGTGTCGCTGGTCGCCTTGCTTCACCACCTGTTTGGCGTGATTGTCTGGTTCGTGTTGTTCAGTCTGCTGGGCTTGGGCGGCGCTGCGGGCGCCTTGCTTTATTGTCTGTCTCTCGCACTGCGTGCGCACTGGGTGGATGATCTCAACGCACTAGAGTCGGGCGATGCGCAATTCGACGGATTTGCGCGAAAAATGTCTGCCCGTCTGGAATGGTTGCCGATCCGACTGACTGCCGCTACCTTCGCTGTGGTCGGAAATTTCGAGGATACAGTGTATTGCTGGCGGTCACAGGCGTCTCTCTGGCCCGACAGCGAATTAGGAATTTTACTGGCCAGCGCTGCAGGTGCATCCGGCGTACGTCTGGGGGGGGCGATCAGCCAAGACGGTGTGCCTCCGGATCGCCCTGAGCTGGGTGTCGGTGACAAGAGCAATGACGCTGCCATGCACTGCGCGATCCGCCTGGTGTGGCGTTCAGTGATGTTCATGCTGGCGATACTGTTTATGCTGACACTGGCGAGTCTGCTGCCCTAGAGATAGACGTTAGTTGGCAAACACTAGCTTGTCTCGCACCAGATAACAGAAGTTGTGTAGTGACAAAGCCAACTAACTCCTAGCGTCTAACTGCTTACGTCTGGCGACTGCTTTTACTCCGTTCGCAACGCCTCGACCGGATCGAGCCTTGCCGCGCGTCTTGCGGGGATCACGCCAGCTGCCAGTCCGATGCTGATCGCGCTAAGTTCTGCCAGCGCTGCAAACAGCCAGGGCGTATGCACCGGCAGTGCCGGGATGAACAGATGCAAACCCTGTGCGATACCCACGCCCAATGCGAGGCCTGCCAGCCCGCCCAGTGCCGACAGCAGCATCGCCTCACCCAGAAACAGCGTCAGTACCTGACTCTCTCGCGCGCCAAGGGCTCGCAGCAGGCCAATTTCGGCGGTGCGCTCGGACACCGCCATGGTCATGATGGTCAGGATGCCGACGCCGCCCACCAGCAATGAGATCCCGCCCAGTGCACCGACCGCGAAGGTGATCACATCCAGCACCGAGCCCAGCACTTCGAGGGCTTTTTCTTGCGGGACCAGCGTGAAGTCTTCGCGGCCGTGGCGCTTTTCGAGCAGTCGGGTAATGGAGCGAAGCACGCTTTGCAGATCGGCGCTGGCGTTGTAGCTCAAATGGATTTCCATCAACCCAGGACGATTGAACAGTTCCAGCGCACGGGCGGCAGGAATATATACAGTATCGTCCAGATCGAAGCTCAGCATCTGTCCTTTGGGTTCCATCACGCCGATCACCCGGTAGCGTTGCCCACCGATACGCAAATAACTGCCGAGCGGGTTTTGGCCTGCGAATAATTCCTGACGGATCTTGGCGCCCAATACCACCAGCGCGCGCGCCTGACTCGGATCTTCATCGGGCAGAAAACTGCCCGTCTGCACATGGCTTGCCATCACGCGGGGCAGGTCGTGCCCCCCGCCGATTACCATGGTGCGGCGCGTCTTGCCGTTAAAGCGCACCTCGGCATTGCCTGATACGCTGGGATCGACATATTCGACATTCGGCAAGCGGCGCAAGGCCTCGGCATCCTCGATGGAAATCGTCCTGACTGAACCAAAGATGCCCACGTTTCCACCCTGCGTCTGTGCCTTTCCCGGCTGAATCGAGATCAGATTGGTGCCGAACTGGGAGAATTCGGCCAGCACGAACTGGTGCAGCCCTTCGCCGATAGAGGTGAGCAGGATCACCGCCGTGATGCCGATGGCGATCCCCAGTCCTGTCAGGAAACTGCGCATCCGGTAGGCCAGAAAACTGGAGGTGGTAAGCCTGATCAGGTCGGGAAATAACATGTCATTTTCCAGCCAGCGCGGTTACAGGATCCAACTGTGCGGCGCGGCGTGCAGGCCAGACGCTGAATAAAATACCGGTGCCAAGCGACGTGCTTATCGCGGCCAGCACGGCCCACCAGGGGGCTGCGACCGGCAGTGAAGGATAAATCTTCCCGATGACAACCACGCCTGCCTCGCCCAGGATCAGGCCGGCGATGCTGCCGATGCCAGACAGCAGAACGGCTTCTGCAAAAAACAACGTGCGGATTTTTGCTGCCGGCGCGCCCAGCGCCTTGAGCAGGCCGATTTCCTGAACGCGCTGCGAGACGGCGATCAGCATCACATTCATGATCAGGATTCCGGCCACCGCCAGACTGATCGCGGCGATACCGCCCACCGCCAGCGTCAGTGCGCGCAGGATGCGGTCGAATGTCGCCAGCACGGCATCCTGCGTGACCACCGTCACATCGCGCTCCCCGTTATGGCGGGCGAACAGGATCGTTTCTGCATCCTTTCGGGCCTGTTCGATACTGTCGCGGCTTTTTGCCTCGACCAGAATGCGGAACAGGCCGGCGGTGTTGAACAACATGTGGGCCGAGGCGACCGGCACGATGACGATTTCATCGGTATTGAAACCCATCGATTCGCCCTGGCTGGTCATCACACCGATCACGCGAAAACGCCGGTCGCCCAGCCTGATCCAGGCGCCGACGCCCGATTCCTTGCCGAATAATTCGCGGTGGATTTTGGCACCCAGCACGCACACGGACTCGCTGGCATGCACGTCACCCGCAGGCAGAAATTTTCCCTGCCCCAGGCTCATGTGACGCACGGTCAGCAGATCGGCGGTGGAACCCAGCACGATCACTTCACGGTTTTTTGCATCTTTTGATATTTGCGACGAGCCTATCGTCAGCGGCGCGATACGGCCCACCGCGCGGCTGCGCAACAAGGCCTGTGCATCGTCAAGAGAAAGCTCGCGCGGAATTTGCCCTAGCAGCATGCCGGGGCCGATGCCGGCGGTTTCGGTGCGTCCCGGGAAGACCAGAACCAGATTGGTGCCCAGCGATGAGAACTGATTGATCACGTAACGCCGCGCCCCTTCGCCCAGTGCTGTCAGTACCACGACAGCCGCCACGCCGATCGACATGGCGAGGATCATCAGCAAGGTTCGTGTTCTGGCGCCGCGCAGGCTGCCCGAAGCGAACTGTACGACATCGATGAATCTCATGTGTCCTGCACCGACACGTTGGCACACATAATTTGTCATTCCGGCGAAGGCCGAAATCCAGTAAATGACTTAATTTCTGCGCAACGCGTGAACCAAACCCAAAGGCCTGTTGGATAAAACCGCTGGATGGCCGTTACTTGAAATATTGGCTTTTGGCCGCGTTTTCCGGCCTGCGCCGGAATGACGGTGCAGAAAATTTTAGAGGCTTTCATTTGTGATCTGCCCGTCCACCATGTGCAACTGGCGTCTGGCGCGCCCGCCGATGGCAGGATCGTGGGTGACGAGGATTAATGTGACGTTCTGTTCGGTCAGTTGTTCGAGCAGATTGATCACCTCGCGACCGGTTGTCTGATCCAGGTTGCCGGTGGGCTCGTCAGCCAGCAGCACGGCAGGGTGCATGCTGGTGGCGCGTGCGATCGCCACGCGTTGCCGCTGTCCGCCGGAGAGCTGGTCCGGTCTGTGGTCCGCTCTGTCCGTCAGGCCGTAATTTTTCAGCAATTCTTCGACGCGGGTGCGACGCTCTTGAAGCGGGATGCCCGCCAGAATCAGCGGCAGCTCGATGTTCATCGCAGCACTCAGGCGCGGCACCAGATGGAAAGACTGAAATACGAAGCCGATTTTTTCACTGCGTACGCGGGCCTGTTGTTCTTCATCCAGCGCCGTGACATTGCCGCCGTCCAGTTTATAGGTGCCGGAACTTGGGCGATCCAGCAGGCCGATCAGATTGAGCAGTGTGGATTTTCCTGAGCCGGACGGCCCCATGATGGAAACATAGTCACCCGCCTCAATGTTGAGGTTAATGTTGCGCAGCGCGGCAACTTCTTGCCCGCCGACAGAGAAGCTGCGACTGACCTGTTCAAATACGATCATTTTGCATC
>JBBRBS010000089.1:0-9592 GCA_038205615.1 Burkholderiales bacterium
AAAATTTTTCCGAACTGCATTTACAGGATGAGGTAAAGATTGAGCCGTTTGAGTGGGAACAACAAAAATCTGCGCTCGACTCGTTCTCGCAGACAATACGCTCATTTTTTCATAAGCTCGCGGGTCGCTGACAGCCTTCAGCCTACAAGCCGCAGGCTGGCTGTGATATTCTCAGCCGCATGAAAAACATCAGTCATCATTTGGCCTCACTGTCCATCACCGCCTGGGTCGGCAGTTTATGGGCCATCGGCTATCTCGCCGTACCTGTCCTGTTCCACGCGCAGCCAGATCGACAACTAGCCGGCATACTGGCAGGACAGATGTTTGTCTGGGCAGGCTATCTAAGCCTGATTTGTGGATTGTATCTGTCAGTCTTTTACGTAAGCCTGTCGGGCCGCGCAGTGATACGCAGGCCAACCTTCCAGATAGTATTATCCATGCTATTGATTACATTGATAATACAGATTGGCATTCAGCCGATCATGACTGAGCTGAAGTCACGTGCCTTGCCGCTCGATGTGATGCACAGCACACTGTCCGGACAATTCAAAATACTGCACGGCATCAGCAGCATCGCCTACCTGATCGAAAGCTTGCTGGGCGCTTTGCTCGTCATAAAAAGCCGCAGCGAAGTGGTAATTACCACATAAACAGCTGCTCATGCGGCTCCTTTGCATTCCGGCAAGCGCGTTTACTTCTCAACTGTCGCTGTAAAAACGGCGAATTGATCCTTGCCACTCTTTTTCGCGACATACATTGCATTATCCGCAGCGGTTAACAATGCATCCAACTCCCGGGCATGATTCGGATATTCCGCTATGCCTATACTGGCAGTGATACTGGAAATGGTTTTTTTGCCAAATACAAAGGGCGTTCTTAGTACTTCCAGTATCCGGTTTGCCACGGTGACAGCCCTGTCAACGTTGGACTCGAGAAGGATTACGACGAATTCGTCGCCCCCCAGGCGTGCTGCGGTATCCCCTTCCCTTAAACAAGAGAGCAATCTTGCCGCGACTTCCTTTAGCAGGCAATCTCCAACGGCGTGACCATACGTGTCATTGACGGGCTTGAATCCGTCCAGATCGATAAAAAACATCGATATGGTTCGCGACGTCCGGTTGGCAACAGAGATCGCCTGATTCAGCCGATCCAATAGCAGCGTTCGATTGGGCAGGCCTGTCAGTTGATCGAAATGCGCCAGTCCAAAAAGATGTTTTTGCTTGCGGTGCGTTATTTCCTTGAGCAAGTCATAACCATTGGCCATGCCGAAATATTTTTTTTCACGGGTTACAATGAAACCACTCACCATATGCTCAATTCCGGCATCCAGGATAATGCGGGCGATATCATCAATGCTGGTGTTTCTGTCGACGACGATAGGCTTCTCGTCCATAATCGTAGAAATCGGTTTTTTGCCCTTCAGCTCTTTCACATATTGCTTACTGAAAAATTCGGTGAGGTTTTGCCGGACGATGATACCGACCGGTTTGTCTTTATCGTTCACAACCGGTAGCGCGTAGAGTTTCTTGTTTTCGTGAAACAGCTGCAGCACATTGAGGCAACTTGTTGCCTCATTCACTGCAGGCACATGTCTCAGCAAATACTCAACCGTTGTGCTGGCATTTTCGGCGTTTTTATCTGACATGAAAATCCTTGCTGGCCTGCGTTGCTTTAGGCAGGCAGCTATATGTTGATATAAAATTCATCCAGCACCAATCGTCAGCAGATGAATGTAAGATACGAGGTTATCTCAGAAGGCCTGTCATGGTGCTAGCTGAAACACGGCAGCATTGCTTGATTATGTGCAGCCTCGTCCACAACGACAGGTTCATTCCCCAACAACGCCTCAAACTGTTCTATCGGTACGGGTCGTGCGAACAGGTATCCCTGATAGTGAATGCAACCCGCATTCAGGAGGTGTTGACGCTGATTCGAGTCTTCCACACCTTCCGCAATAACATCAAGATTCAGGCTTTGAGCCATCGCAATGATGGTCTGCACAATTGTTTTGTCACACTTATCCGTGATGATGTCACGCACAAAAGACTGGTCGATTTTGAGCTGATCGAGTGGCAGCCGTTTAAGATATTGCAATGAAGAGTAACCCGTACCAAAGTCGTCCAGCGAAAACTGAATACCAATTGCTTTCAGCGTATTCATGGTTTCGATGATGACTTCGATATTTTCGAATAACATACTTTCTGTTAATTCAAGCTTAAGCTTTTTCGGATTTATGGCATGACGCTCAATTGTCGCTTGCACTTTTGATGCAAAATCAAGCTGGTGAAACTGCTTTGCACTCACATTTACGGCCAAAACAAGATCGCGGGTTAACGCATGGCGCTGCCATCGTTTCAGCTGCGCGCAGGCCGTCTCCAGTACCCATTGCCCGATCGGCAGGATTTGTCCGGACTCTTCTGCCAATGGAATGAAATAGGCGGGCGACACTAAACCCTGTTCGGGATGGATCCAGCGTATCAAGGCCTCGGCGCCGATGGGGCGCCCCGAACGGTCTACCTGAATCTGGTAATGCAGATGAAACTGATTTTTTTGCAGCGCATTGCGCAATTCATTTTCGTGCAATGCACGTTGATTGATGGCCTGCTGCATCTTCGCATCGAAGAAACGTATCAGATTCCTGCCGTCTTTTTTGGACTGATACATCGCGATGTCCGCCTGCTTGAATAACTCATCGATTTCGATGTGCTGTCCGATAAAAACAACGGCACCGATGCTGGGCGTGCAATGATACGTGTGCGAAGTTAACTGGTAAGGCAGGTTAAGGGAGGCCGAAATTTTTTCTGCAATTGCACCTGTTTGATTCGCCGCCTCAGCATCATGTTCACTCAACCCTTCCAGCACAATCATAAATTCATCACCGCCCAGGCGGGCTACGGTGTCACCCTCGCGCACGCAAGCCTCAATTCGCCGAGCGACCTGCTGGAGCAATAAATCACCAATCCCATGACCCAGCGTGTCGTTAAGATTTTTAAAATTATCCATATCAAGGAACAGAATCGCACCTTTTTTAAAGCTGCGCGTGCTCGCTACCAACGCCTGCCTGAGCCTGTCCATCAGAAGACGACGATTAGGCTCCCTGGTTAGAGGATCGTAAAAAGCCAAATGCTTGATTTCATCCGATGCGGCACGGCTAACCGAGATATCCGTCAATGTAGCCACGTAATTGACAACTTTTCCACTGTGATTTTTAACCGCAGTAATGGCCAAATGCTCCGGATATATTTCACCGTTCTTGCGACGATTCCATATTTCACTATTCCATTTTCCTTCGCGCCGCACACACTTCCACATTTCCGCGTAAAAATGCTGATCATGACGGCCTGACCCCAGTATGCGCGGGTTCTTGCCAAGAACCTCACAGGCAGCATAACCTGTAATTTCTGTGAAAGCGTTATTGACACGCAGTATTTTGCCACTGGCATCCGTCACGATAATGCCTTCCTGAGTCTCAAAGGCAGTGGCTGCGACACAAAGTTCTTCGTTGGCTTCCAGAACCCACTGACGCATGACTAATGCTGCAAACGTAGCAAATATGGCCGTCATCCCTATCGTAATCGCATGGGACTCCCAGAGCGTCTCCGTGTGATTGAAATACACCTCCTTCAACAGTTCATAACACAACATCAGAAATGCCGTTCCAAAAAAGACAATTGCCAATTGAATTCTGGGTAGCGTTCGGAAGTCGAGGATATTCAATGCGTAATTACCGATGGGAATAGTCTGTCTATTCATCAATGAAACGGCCGGAAAATCCGGTCCGGCGTTATTTGGCGCAAAATTAACATCGCACCTGAAAAAAACCCTATTTATTGTGAGTCTATAGAACGAGTGTTACACCAAAGTGACAAATAACGACAATGAATAGTTGATGAGAGAAACAAAGATAGCCGCCGCTATCCGGGCTGCCAGATTCATTTTTTAGCACGCGCTCCACGGGCTTGAGTTACTCCTGATAAAGATACAGCCAGTTCCGGATCACGGAACTGGCTGTATCTTCAATTACCAAGCGGATGATTCTTGAGGTTTTCAAAGTAATGCCTTGATGACATCCCCGACAACCTTCTTCGCATCGTCGAACACCATCATGGCCTTGTCCATGCAAGACAGGTCGTTGTCCAGAGTCGCAGCGGGTCGCCATCGGGCGCTTGACAGCGCCATGTACACGAATCCACCATCAGGAACGCCGCATCATCCGCACTGCGATAAGTTTTCTGTTCCGTTATGATTTCAACGCAACGAAAACCTCTTCCAGCATTTTCTTGGCATCGCCGAACAGCATGCGGTTGTTCTCTTTATAGAACAGCGGATTATCAATACCGGCGTAGCCTGAAGCCATACTGCGCTTCATCACGATCGAGGTCTTCGCCTTCCAGACTTCCAGCACCGGCATGCCGGCGATGGGGCTGTTCGGATCTTCCTGGGCGGCCGGATTCACGATGTCGTTGGCACCGATCACCATCGCAACGTCAGTATCCGGGAAGTCAGCATTGACTTCGTCCATCTCCATCACGATGTCGTAAGGCACTCGGGCTTCGGCCAGCAGCACGTTCATGTGGCCGGGCATACGGCCGGCAACCGGGTGGATGCCGAAACGCACGTTGACACCTTTCTCGCGCAGCAACTTGGTGATCTCGTAGACCGTGTGTTGAGCCTGTGCCACGGCCATGCCGTATCCCGGCACGATGATCACGCTCTTGGCATCGCGCAAGAGTTCTGCCGTCTCAATTGCACTGATAGACACCACTTCGCCCACCGGCTCCGCATCACCGTCAGCCTTCTTGGCAGGCTTGCCAGTGCCAGAACCGAATCCACCCGCGATCACGCTGATAAAGTTGCGATTCATCGCCCGGCACATGATGTAGGACAGAATTGCGCCGGAGGATCCCACCAGGGCACCCACGACGATCAACAGGTCGTTGTTCAACATGAAGCCGGTTGCCGCTGCCGCCCAGCCGGAGTAGCTGTTCAGCATGGACACCACCACCGGCATATCGGCGCCACCGATGGCCATTACCATGTGAATGCCGAATAGCAGTGCGATGGCGGTCATCACGGTCAGGCCTATCATGCCCGCACTGACCGATTCAGCATGCATGAATTGCCAGCCGAACGCGATAACAACCAGCAAGCCCGCCAGATTCATGAAGTGACGTCCCGGCAGCAACAAAGGCTTTCCGCCAATCTTGCCCGACAGTTTTCCGAAGGCGATCAAAGAGCCTGCGAATGTCACTGCACCAATCAATATGCCAATATAGACTTCGATCTCGTGAATCGCTTTTTCAGCACCGGACAGATTCAATGCCGCCAGCGGATCGATGTAATTGGCAAAACCGACCAGCATGGCGGCAAGACCGACCAAACTGTGCATCAATGCTACGAGTTCCGGCATCTGCGTCATTTGTACCCGGCGGGCAGCATAAAGTCCAACGCTGCCACCCACCACCATCGCACCAATGATCCATGGAAGGCCGGCCATCGTGACGCGTGGACCAAACACCGTAGCCAGCACGGCGATGGTCATACCGATCATGCCGTAGAGATTGCCGCGCCGGGAAGACTCAGGACTGGACAGACCGCCCAGACTGAGGATGAAAAGAATGATCGCACCAATATATGAAACGTTTGCCAAGCTTGCAGACATAATGATTTATCCTTATTTGCGGAACATCGACAGCATGCGCCGGGTAACAGCAAAGCCGCCGAACATATTGACCGCAGTGAGCGCGATACCCGCCACCGCCAACCAGCGTATCCATCCATCCGGACGATCAAGCCCGAACGCCAGCGGCGGTGCGATCTGCACCAGCGCACCGATAGCGATGATGCTGCTGATCGCATTGGTGACGCTCATCAACGGGGTATGCAGGGCGGGCGTGACGTTCCACACCACCATGTAACCTACGAAACACGCGAGTACGAAAACGGTGAAATGTCCGAGAAACGCGGCGGGCGCGAAAGCGCCGATAAGCAGGAACAGCAACGCAACGGCACCGAACAGGACGGCCGTTTTTCCAGCCGAAGCTGGCTCACCACCCTTACCATGCGCGGCAGGTGCAGCAACCGGTTTGGCTGCAGCCGGTTTGGCCGCAGGCATTTTCAGCGCTGGCGCAGGCCAGGTGATTTCGCCATCCTTGATGACCGTCAGGCCGCGAATGGCATCGTCGTCCATGTTGACGTTGATGATGCCATCCTTCGTCTTGCACAGCTCCTCAGCCAGACGGAACAGATTGGTTCCATACAGCGTGGAAGACTGGCGGGCTAAGCGACTATTCAGATCGGTGTAGCCGACGATGGTCACGCCGTGCTTCACCACCACCTGACCTGGCTCGGTCAGTTCGCAATTGCCGCCCCGCTCGGCCGCCATATCGACGATAACACTACCCGGGCGCATCGACTGCACCATCTCGGCGGTGATCAGCAGGGGCGCTGGGCGGCCGGGGATCAGCGCAGTCGTGATGATGATATCCACTTCCTTGGCCTGTTTGGCGTACATCTCGCGCTGGGCCTGCTGGAAGCCCTCACTCATCACCTTGGCGTAGCCGCCCCCACCACCCCCTTCTTCCTCATACTCGACTTTCACGAATTCACCGCCCAGGGATTTGACCTGATCGGCCACTTCGGCACGGGTATCGTTGGCGCGTACGATCGCACCCAGGCCTGCAGCCGTGCCGATCGCTGCCAGGCCGGCTACACCGGCACCGGCGATGAAAACTTTAGCAGGGGGCACCTTGCCCGCCGCCGTGATCTGTCCATTGAAAAAGCGACCAAAGGCGTTGGCGGCCTCGATGACAGCCCGGTAGCCGGCAACCCCGGCCTGCGAGGTCAATGCGTCCATCTTCTGGGCGCGAGATAGCTGACGCGGGAGTGCGTCGATGGCCAGCACCGTGACGCGCTTCGCCGCCAGTTGTTGCATCAGCTCGGGATTCTGCGCAGGCCAGATGAAGCCGATCAAGGTGCCGCCTTCGCGCATCAAGTCAACTTCGGCGCTGGTCGGGACTGTCACCTTGAACACGATGTCGGATTCAGCCCACAACTTGGAAGCGCCAACAATAATATCAGCGCCTGCGGTGCGATAAGCGTCGTCACTGAAATTCGCCGCGTCCCCGGCACCCGATTCGACCGACACGCCAAATCCTAGCTTGATGAGCTTCTCTACGATTTCCGGTACCGTAGCGACGCGCTTCTCGCCTGCACGCGTTTCCGCAGGAATGCCTATCCGCATTTCTCTCTCCTCTGGTGTAAGTCTTTTTGAGCATCCGGCACACAACCGCCAGACGCATTATTAATTGAGCCTTCGATTATACCGATTCTCGCCGAACATAAAACCCCACTATAATCCGTGTCTGACATTAACTCTTGCGTTGTATCCTTCATGCCCTCATACATCCGGGTACTTCCCGAACTACTGATCAATCAAATCGCCGCAGGAGAAGTGATCGAGCGCCCGGCTGCCGCCCTCAAGGAACTGATGGAGAACAGCCTGGACGCGGGGGCTGCCGACATCACGGTTCAACTGGATAACGGCGGTATCAAACTGTTGCGGGTGCGCGACAACGGCCGTGGAATCGCCAGAGATGAACTCGCCCTGGCACTGATGCGCCACGCTACCAGCAAAATCAGCTCGCTGGACGACTTGCAAAATGTCGCCAGCATGGGATTTCGCGGCGAGGCGCTGGCCAGTATGGCCGCCGTGGCACAGCTCACGTTGTCGAGCCGCACTGCGGATGAAACACACGGCTGGATGGTCGAAGCTGTGGACGGACGCATCAGCGAGCCTGCCCCCGCCAGCGGGCCGCAGGGGACAACGATTGAAATACGCGAGCTGTATTTCAACACACCGGCAAGGCGTAAATTCCTCAAGACGGAGTCCACCGAATTCGCCCATTGCGAGGAAGCCTTCAAGCGCATCGCGCTGTCGCGCCCCGATGTCGGTTTTTCATTGCAACACAACGGACGCACCGTATGGCAACTGGCCTCCCCGCCACGCCTGCTCGACGGATGGGAGCGCGATGCTGCGTTAAAGCGGGTCGCAGCGTTGCTGGGCGATGAGTTCGGCAATGCCGCCGTCCCGGTATCGCGCAGTGCCGCCAACCTGACGCTGCATGGCCTGGCCGCACAGCCGACTTTCTCGCGCAGCACTCGCGATGCGCAATATTTTTTCGTCAACGGCCGCTTCGTGCGCGACAAAGTTGCCAGCCACGCACTGCGTCAGGCGTATCAGGACATCCTGCATCACCAGCGCCATCCGGCCTTCGTGCTGTTTCTCGAACTACCGCCCGAGCAAGTGGACGTAAACGTGCATCCGGCAAAGAGCGAAGTGCGCTTTCGCGAGAGCCAGGGCGTACACCAGTTCATCTTCCACACCTTGCAACAGGCGCTGGCAACACCGTCCGGCATCGCCGCCCCTGATGCCACGCTTAAAACGCAGGTCGTCATGCCGACGCAGCAACGTATCCCTCTCAGCGCAGCTCAATTACACGCGTCGTATCAGGTGTGGGAAGCACAAACCGAGAGTAAAGAGTTGGGAGTTGGAAGTGGCAATGCCACGCTCCCCACGCTTAACTCTGCCCACTTATCACTTACCACTTTCGACTCACCAACAAATCAGCAATCACCACTGCCCACTGACCACTATCCCGATTCTCCTCCACTGGGTTTCGCGCTTGCACAGTTATCCGGCGTCTACATTCTGGCGCAGAACGCGCTGGGACTGATCGTGGTGGACATGCATGCCGCTCACGAACGTATCGTCTATGAAAAACTCAAGACCTCGATGGACACACAGACGATTGCCACTCAACCGTTGCTGATCCCGGTTTGTTTTCAGACTGACACGCTGGACGTTGCGACCGTGGAAGCGGAGCAGGATGCGCTGCACCGACTGGGCTTCGATATTGCACCGCTCTCGCCCACCACGTTAGCGATACGCGCGATGCCGGTGCTCCTCAAGCAGGCACAGGCCGAGGCCGCCGCGCGCGAAGTGTTAAGCGAATTACGCGAATTCGGCGGCAGCCGCATGCTGACCGAACACCGCAACGAACTGCTGGCGAGCTTAGCCTGCCACGGCGCGGTGCGCGCCAACCGCATCCTGAACGTGCCGGAAATGAACGCGCTGCTGCGCGAAATGGAGTTGACTGAACGTTCAGGGCAATGCAACCACGGCCGCCCGACCTGGTTTGCCATGTCGATGAACGAACTGGACAAGATGTTCATGCGGGGACAGTAAACCCGCAACTAGTCACTAGACGTTAGTCGCTAGTTAAAAAATTAAATCCGCGCAGCCCCAACTTAGAACTAATAACTAATGACTAATGACTCTCCTTCGATCTTCCGCATCGCCTTTGCCAGCTTCATCGGCACCGCAATCGAGTTTTACGATTTCTACATCTACGGCCTTGCCGTGGCAATGGTGATCGGCCCGGTATTTTTTCCGGGCAGCGATCCTGCGGTGCAAGCTCTGAACGCGTTTCTGACCTTCGGCATCGCCTTTATTGCCCGACCCATCGGCGCACTGGTATTCGGCCATTTCGGTGACAGGATCGGACGCAAAACAACCCTGGCTATATCCTTG
>JBBRBS010000090.1:0-9581 GCA_038205615.1 Burkholderiales bacterium
GTCGAGGTAGACTGGATATTGACGGACGATGCCGTCTGCATCCGGGTAGATATTGTGCAAGCCCATCCTGCCACTCTCCAGCACGGACTTGAATGCGGGCAGCACCATCGCGATCGTGGCGTCCGGGTTGGCGGCGGGTCCTGCTGTGACACCCGGTATCATGCCCGGCTTGATCCGGCTCAATGCATCGTCCGCCGGATCAAGTCGCAGCATCGGAAAGTAAGTGTTGCTGGTCGCCTTGATGGCCGCATCGAAATACGCATCGCTGTCAGGATTGTATACGTCCGCATCACTGAACAGGATATCGAATACCACGGCTTTGGGATGTTGCTTTTCGATCTGTTCGACGAATTCGCCGAGCACCTGCCGCGGCCACGGCCAGCGGCCATATTCACGGGCCATGGCGGACAGGCTGGCCTCGTTAATATCCACGATGACGATGTCTTTGTCCGGCGCGGGCACGATCAGCCGGTACTTGACCATCATGTCGAAGGCGCCCTGCTTCATGTTGGAACTCAGATGCAAAAAGGCGCTATCGGCCACGATCAACACGCTGAACAGTGCAGCCAGATAGAGGTAAAAACCGGTTTTCCACTTTCGCGCCAGCAGGCTGGAAAGTTTGTTCAGCAGGCTTCGGCGGTGGTAGGAGAATGCGGTGATCGGGTTCATGGCAGAAGGCGCGCAAATGATGGCGTATTATGCCTGACAGCAGGGGCTATAATTAACGTTCATTCGTATCGTTCACAGGCCATGCAACCACATTCAACCACATCCTCCGAACACGACACGCGCGGCGGTTGGCACACGCTCCGTTCGCTGATTCCCTACCTGATGGAATTCAAGGGCAGGGTAGCGTTGGCGATGACGCTGCTGATACTCGCCAAGCTTGCCAACGTGGCCGTGCCGCTGGTGCTCAAGCAAATCATCGATGCGCTCGATAAATCGCATGCGGTGTTGATGATTCCCGTGTCGCTGATCGTAGGCTACGGGCTGCTGCGCCTGTTCAGTACGCTGTTTGGCGAATTGCGCGATGCCGTGTTTGCCAAGGTGACTCAACGCGCGATCCGTCGCGTGGCGCTGCAGGTGTTCGAACATCTGCACAGCCTGAGTCTGCGTTTTCATCTGGACCGGCAGACCGGCGGGGTATCGCGCGATATCGACCGGGGCACGCGCGGCATCGGCTTTTTGCTCAACTTCATGCTGTTTAATATTCTGCCGACCTTGCTGGAAATCGGCCTGGTCGCGGCGATTCTGCTCAGCAAATACAACGTGTGGTTCGCAGGTATCACCTTTGTTACGCTGATTTTCTATATTGGCTTCACGCTGTTCGTCACGGAGTGGCGCATGGTGGTCAGGCGCACGATGAACGAGCTGGATTCCAAGGCGAACAGCCGCGCCATCGACAGTTTGCTCAATTATGAAACGGTGAAATATTTCGGCAACGAGCAGTATGAGGCGCGTCGCTATGACCACAATATGGAGCATTGGGAGACGGCTGCCGTGCGTAACCAGACGTCGCTGGCTTTTCTGAATGCCGGGCAAAGCGTCATCATCGCCATCGGTATCACGGCGCTGATGTGGCTGGCCGCAGATGAAGTTGTCAAGGGCACGATGACGCTGGGCGATCTGGTGTTGGTGAACGTGTTTATGCTGCAGTTGTATATGCCGCTGCATTTTTTAGGTTTTGTTTATCGCGAGATTCGCCACGCGCTGGCGGATATGGAAAAAATGTTCGGCTTGCTGCACCAGGAGCGGGAAATTGCGGATGCGCCAGAAGCCGCAGCCTTGTCGCCCGGCAACGCCAGCGTCGAATTTGAACATGTCAGCTTTGGCTATAATCCGGATCGACAAATCTTGTATGACGTGAATTTCACGATTCCGGCAGGACACACGGTGGCCGTGGTGGGTTCCTCAGGCGCCGGAAAATCCACGCTGTCGCGTCTGCTGTTCCGTTTTTACGACGTGCAGCAAGGATGCCTGCGTATCAACGGGCAAGATATCCGTGAGGTGACGCAGAGCAGTCTGCGTGCGGCGATCGGTATCGTGCCGCAGGACACCGTGCTTTTTAACGATACGATTTATTACAACATTGCTTACGGTCGTCCTGATGCCGTACGTGAGGACGTCATTACAGCGGCGCAGGCCGCGCACATTCACGAGTTCATCGAATCCTTACCGCAAGGCTACGATACTCAGGTGGGTGAACGCGGCCTGAAATTGTCCGGCGGCGAGAAGCAGCGTGTGGCAATTGCGCGCGCGATTCTGAAAAATCCGGTGGTGCTGATTTTTGACGAAGCAACATCGGCGCTGGACTCGAAATCGGAGAAAGCAATACAGGCCGAATTGCGCAGCATCGCACAAAACCGCACCACGCTGATTATCGCGCATCGCCTGTCCACGGTGGTGGATGCAGATCAGATATTGGTAATGGACAAGGGCAGTATTGTCGAGCGCGGCACACACGAAGAACTGCTGCAACAGGGCGGTTTATACGAGCAGATGTGGAATCTTCAGAAACGTGTCGAGCAGGAACCGCCTATCTTTTGATTTATATTGATTTATTTTTATTTTGGGGTATTCTTTTAGCCTTGGAAGCATGGGTAAGCATAAAATGAAAAAAATACTATTGATATGCATCTTGGCGGGGTATGGTGCAGTTGCGCAGGCGGCTGACCATAAGTCGACAGGCTCGCATCACAAACGCGTTGCCGGTCATCATGCAAAGCATGTTGCCGTACATCATGCCGCTTTGCATCACGGACGCCATCACGTAAAACTCGCCGCTGTGCATCACACCAGCCATGCCGTCGTACATCATGTTCAGCGCAGTCGTGAAGCTGAGCCCAGTCGCGACATGGGACAATATGAAAACGACTTGTCGGGCGCTTTGTTTCAGCCGGTATCCAGTCCTAAACTTGCGTCTTCCATCGCGCTGATCTATGACGAACAAACGCATCGGCCGTTGTACACAAAGAATCCGGACGCAGTCGCACCGATCGCATCGATAACCAAGCTGATGACAGCGATGATCGTGCTCGATTCCTCGCCGGATTTGAATGAGGAACTTAGCGTGGATGTGGCGGATCTGGATGTTTTAAAAGGTACGCATTCCCGTCTTGGCATAGCCACAACCTTTATCCGAAGCGAGATGCTTAAGCTGGCGCTGATGTCATCCGAAAACCGTGCTGCTTCTGTTTTGGCGCGCAACTATCCGGGCGGTACAGCAGCGGCTGTTGCTGCGATGAATGCCAAGGCGCGTAAATTGGGGATGCTCAATACGACGTTTCGCGATCCTACCGGCCTGAACAGTGCTAATGTTTCGACGGCACGTGATCTGGTCAAGATGGTGTCGGCCGCACGCAATTACAAACTGATCCATCAATACACGACGACGGCTACGCATTTGGTAGAAGGACAGCGTGGACGCGAATTGGTATTTAATAATACCAATCCGCTGGTGAAAAATGCGTCGTGGGAAATCGGTGTGAGTAAGACGGGTTTTATCAATGAGGCGGGGCGATGTCTGGTCATGCAGGCGATTATTCGTCAACGTCCGGTCATCATCGTGTTGCTCGACTCGGTTGGAAAAACGACCCGCATAGGCGATGCGAATCGCGTCAAGAAGTGGATCGAGAGTTCCAATACGCACGGTCGTGTCGTCCGCCGCGGTTAATTATTCGACAGGAAGGGTGGGCGGTCCGCTCGCCCTTTATCGTTAGAACATCATGTACGAAGGATTTTTTCTGGTCGCGCTGACCGCTCTGGTCATCCTGTTTATGCGGCCCGGAAAAAGGGTGATATACGATAATCCTGTCGTCATCGATAAAGCCCCACTTTATCATGCCACGCTCGCACCGAAACTCATTCGCGCTCAACCCTTTGTAGATGCCATCGCCAGCCAGTTTTTCGAGCGTGAACTGCCGTTTGGCGATATTGTTACGCAGTATTTTCAGGTGAACGATGCGGAGGGTTGCTATTTGCTGGCAGCAGGATTCCGCCGCGGGATTATTTATTTTCAGATTATTCCGTTATCTTCGGGTCAGACTGACGAGCAGGCTATCCGGCTGTTTTCAGACAGCGTGATGGTACACATTCCGCTAGTGAGCTTGGTTGATACGCAGGACGCAGGGCGTCTGAATGAGGCGGTTGTGGCGGCGGCTCACCGGTCGAACATTGGCTGTGAACGCATGCCCGGCTGAAAATAACTAGCTGAATTAAAAATGAGCCCAGCGCTCAGTTTGAAACTACCCTGTTTCGCCCCGTTCGCTTGGCTTGATAAAGTGCTTTGTCAACGCGCTGAAATAACACTTCAAGCGATTCGCCCCGTTGATATTCGACTGCACCAATGCTGACAGTGATCTTTTGGGACTCTACGCTATTCTGTTCTATATCATTGCGGATTCTTTCGGCAAGACTCATAGAAGCATTCAAATTCGCCGCTGGCAGCAGGATGACAAACTCTTCTCCGCCCCAGCGCGCCAGTAAGTCCGAGACACGCAACCTTTTCTTTATGGTATGGCACAACGACTTTAGCACTTCGTCGCCGAATTGATGTCCGTGTGTATCGTTAACATTCTTGAAAAAATCAATGTCCAGAAGCAGCAGGGAAAATGTGGACATCTCATGCCGGTAATATCGGCCGATTTCAGCTTCGATCGATTGATTTATCATGCGACGGTTTCCAACTTCCGTCAGTGGGTCGGTCAGCGATTCCTGTTTTAATTTAGTGTTGCTCGATTCGAGTACATGGACAAGTTCACCCAGTTCATGTGCGTGCAACTT
The DNA here is from genome assembly GCA_038205615.1 of Burkholderiales bacterium. Classification (GTDB taxonomy): domain Bacteria; phylum Pseudomonadota; class Gammaproteobacteria; order Burkholderiales; family Gallionellaceae; genus Gallionella. Next base: position 4,783 of record JBBRBS010000090.1, read on the forward strand.
CATCAGCTCGGCCCATCTGCCGTAGGTGATGTTGATGAGTTCCTGCTGGGTGATCACGCCGATTACATCGTCCGTATCGTTCACTACGATGGCGCGCTTGAATTTTCTCTCTTTCAGGTAATCAATGGCTGTCTTGATTGTTTCGTTGCATCTGATGGTCGAGATGGGAGTTGTCATATGGCAGCGAATCGGCAAGGACATGTCGGCAAAGTCGCGGATCATCCTGATGACATCTCGGGTTGTGACGATGCCGGTTAATTTTCCCTGTTCTGTAATCAGTATCGCATCTTCGGGGTAAACAAGCTGATCGAGCACCAAATCGGTTTGTGTCGATCCGCAGGTGGTTTCAATGCAGCCCTTGTCGAGTACTTCGGCCAGTGTTTTGTGCTCCATCATTACGACCGGATCGACTGAGGCCAGCACATCTGTATAGGATACGATGCCATACAACTCGCCTGCAGAATTCCTTACGCCAAGATAGCGGCCGCCTTTTTTGTCGAAAAAAGGAAGCAGATGCAGGACATTTTCATTTTCGCTAACGTAAACTAACAGGTGTGAATCCAGTTCGGAGAGGCTGGCCGCCATGCCGAGCCCCAATCGACGATACCTGATCAGATCCTCGGCGGTGAAAATAGCGTGCCCTTGATCGACTTCGTATATAACATCGCTCAGGCCGTGGGTTTCCATCAGCGCGACGGCTTCCTGGATTGAGGATGAGGCGGATGCTTTTACTACCCCCCTGTGCGCTATTTCTCCGGCTGTGGGGAAAAATTTACTTATTTTGTGCATGGGTGTCTCTTTCAAATCTCTTAATGAAATTCCACGAGCAGTAAGAGCATCCCAGGGCTAATAATATGCAAAAATGCAGAGCAAGTGAATGTTGGCGAAAGCCGATGCTGTACAGCAGTTTTCGCTCTAACCTTGGCTTGTTTACAACAAGACAAGGTTATCTCTGTGTATGATTTCACTATCGCCGCCATAACCCAGCAGCGCGGTAATTTCGTGACTTGCATGACCTGCGATGCGCTGTGCTTCGTCGTTGCTGTAATTGACGAGGCCGCGCGCCACATCCTGTCCGCATTCGCTTACGCAGGCGACTACCGCGCCGCGCCGGAACTCGCCGAACACCTGCTTTACACCAATGGGCAGCAAACTCTTGCCCTCATTGCGCAGCGCGTTGATCGCGCCTTCATCCAGCACCAGACGGCCGGTGACTTGCAGGTGGCCTGCCAGCCATTGTTTGCGGGAGGCGATGGGCAGGGCGGGGGCGGTCAGCAGCGTGCCGATCGCAACGCCCTGGAACAGGCGCAGCAGCACATCCGGTTCGTGCCCTGAGGCGATGACGGTATGTGCACCGCTGTGTGCCGCACGTTTTGCCGCAAGTATCTTGGTGAGCATGCCGCCGCGACCTATGCTGCTACCGGCGCCGCCCGCCATGCCTTCCAGTTGCGTATCCCCGGCGCAGGCTGAGCTGACAAGCGTGGCGGACGGATCTTTTCGCGGATCGGCGGTGTACAGGCCGCACTGATCGGTCAGGATGACCAGCGCATCAGCATCGATCAGATTGGTGACCAGCGCGCCCAGCGTGTCGTTGTCGCCGAATTTGATTTCATCGGTCACGACGGTGTCGTTCTCGTTGATAATGGGGATTACGCGCAAGGACAGCAGCGTGGTCAGCGTGGCACGGGCATTCAGGTAGCGTTCGCGGTCGGCCAGATCGGCATGGGTCAGCAATACTTGTGCAGCATGCAGATCATGCCGGCGGAAGCAGGATTCATAGGCTTGCACCAGACCCATCTGACCTACCGCAGCGGCGGCCTGCAATTCATGGATGGCGACAGGACGGGTGCTCCAGCCTAATCGCTGCATGCCCTCGGCAATAGCGCCGCTTGATACCAGTACGACTTCATAACCGCTGCCGTTAAGCTGCGCAATCTGTCTCGCCCAGTTAGCCAGCGCGTTAAGATCAAGGCCCGCACCCTGATTGGTCACCAGAGAGCTGCCTACCTTGACGACGATGCGACGGCAATCGGTCAATACGGTTTTTGTCGTTGATTCCAACATCATCAATCCATTATCAACTGTCAATTATCAATTCAGCCTTTACAGCGTGCTGGCGTCCGTTTCCTGCGCACTTTCGGCGGCGAGCAGCTGTTCCTTTTCTTTTACTTCCAAAAGGTGTTCCATGATCGCAAAAGTCAGTTCCTTGCAGCCTTCACCGCTGATTGCGGAGATCACGAAATAGCGGTCATAGTCCGAGAATTCCTTGAGGAATTGCGCGACGGTGGCATCCTTGTCTTCCAGCAAATCGACCTTGTTCAGCAGCAACCAGCGCGGTTTCTCATACAGCGCCTGATCGTATTTTTTCAGCTCATTGAGAATTGCTTTCGCTTCTCCCACCGGGCTTGTGCCTTCGTACATCGGTGCGATGTCGACCAGATGCAGCAGCAAGCTGGTGCGCGCCAGGTGACGCAAAAACTGGTGACCCAGACCCGCGCCTTCGGCAGCGCCCTCGATCAGACCTGGAATGTCGGCGATGACGAAGCTTTTTTCATGAGATACGCGCACCACACCTAAGTTAGGGTGCAATGTCGTAAACGGATAATCTGCCACCTTGGGGCGTGCCGCTGAGACTGAGCGGATGAAAGTCGATTTACCGGCATTGGGCATACCGAGCAGGCCTACATCGGCGAGCACTTTGAGCTCAAGCTGTAATTCGCGGGTTTCACCTTCTGTGCCTGGTGTGCATTGGCGAGGCGCTCTGTTAGTGCTTGATTTGAAATGGATATTTCCAAGTCCGCCCTTGCCGCCTTCAGCCAGCAGAGCTCTCTCACCGTCATGCGTGAGGTCGGCGATCACTTCACCGCTGTTGATGTCGGTGATGACCGTGCCAACCGGCATGTGCAGAATTACGTCATCCGCGCCTTTGCCGTAGCAGTCCGAGCCGCGACCCGATTCGCCGTTGCGGGCTTTATGGGTGCGGGCAAAGCGAAAGTCGACCAGCGTGTTGATGTTGCGATCCGCCTGTACATACACGCTGCCGCCGCGCCCGCCATCGCCGCCGTCCGGGCCGCCTTTTTCGATATATTTTTCACGTCGAAAGCTGGCGATGCCATTGCCACCATTGCCCGCGAAGACTTCGATTTTGGATTCGTCTATAAACTTCATGTGTTTTGTACCGCTAAATAAAAAAAAGCCCTACCTTGCGATAGGGCTGATTCGCACCAAACGATGCAGCTTACGCTGCAACGATGGAAACTGTTCTACGCTGTTGCGCGCCCTTGATGGCGAACACGACACGGCCGGTAACTTTGGCGAACAGGGTGTGATCCTTGCCCATGCCGACGTTTTCGCCGCGATGAAATTCAGTGCCGCGTTGACGAATGATGATGCTGCCTGCGCTGATCAATTCGCCGCCGTAACTCTTAACACCCAGTCGTTTTGAGTGTGAGTCACGTCCGTTACTGGTACTGCCGCCGCCTTTTTTTGATGCCATGGTATGTGCTCCTTAATTACGCGGAAATGCCGTCAATACGGATTTCGGTATAGTTTTGACGATGACCTTGATTCTTCTGGTAATGCTTACGACGGCGCATCTTGAAGATGCGAACCTTGTCGCCACGACCATGAGAGATGATGGTAGCCTGAACAGTAGCGCCCAACAACATTGGCTTGCCAACTGACAGCTTTTCTCCGTCGGAGACCACCAACACCTTGTCCAGCACGATTGCTGAGCCGATGTCGCCAGGAAGAATTTCAACTTTTAAAGTTTCGCCGGTAATGACGCGATATTGCTTACCACCGGTTTTAATGACTGCGTACATAACAACCTCGATTGATTGCGGTTTTGCGAAAGCGAGGATTATACAGATAAATCCGGCTTCGTCAAAAACCTTTTGTTATAAAAATAGAATAATGATGCGTTATCGGCGCATTGAGTCGAAGAACTCGGCGTTGTTCTTGGTCGCCTTGATCTTGCCGAGCAGGAACTCCATGGATTCAAGTTCGTCCATCGGGTAGAGCAATTTGCGCAACAGCCAGATTCTTTGCAGCACGTCAGGCTTGAGCAGCAGCTCTTCCTTGCGGGTGCCTGAACGGTTGATGTTGATCGCAGGATAAATGCGCTTTTCGGCCATGCGGCGATCCAGATGGATTTCCATGTTGCCGGTACCTTTGAACTCCTCATAGATCACATCATCCATACGCGAGCCGGTATCGACCAGTGCAGTTGCGATAATGGTCAGGCTACCGCCTTCTTCGATGTTGCGCGCTGCGCCGAAGAAGCGTTTCGGGCGATGCAGTGCATTGGCATCCACACCGCCGGTCAGTACCTTACCGGAAGACGGGATCACCGTGTTGTATGCACGTGCCAGACGGGTGATCGAGTCGAGCAGGATGATCACATCCTTCTTGTGCTCAACCAGACGTTTGGCTTTTTCCAGCACCATTTCGGCAACCTGCACGTGGCGACTGGCCGGTTCATCGAACGTCGAGGCAACCACTTCGCCGCGCACGGTGCGCGTCATTTCGGTCACTTCTTCCGGGCGCTCGTCGATCAGCAGGACGATCAGCGTGGCATCTGGGTTATTGGCCGAGATCGAATGTGCGATATGTTGCAGCATCACGGTCTTGCCGGATTTTGGTGATGCGACTAGCAGGCCGCGCTGGCCCTTGCCGATCGGCGCCACGATATCGATGATGCGGCCGGTGATGTTTTCTTCGCCGCGCATTTCGCGTTCCAGCGGCAGCGGCTTGTTCGGGTGTAGCGGCGTCAGGTTCTCAAACAGGATCTTGTGTTT
>JBBRBS010000091.1:0-9452 GCA_038205615.1 Burkholderiales bacterium
GGTCGATATTTTCAAAATCGACATCAGTCGCCACGTCAGGGCGCGCGAGCACATACTTGGTGTTGAAGATGTTCAGCCCCTTGTTTTCCATCGCACCCATGTTGAAGTCGCCCACCGCGACGATCATGTAGTGGTCCAGATCGCATTCCAGGCCGTAAGTATCTTCATCCCAGCGCATGGCTTTTTTAAGCGCGGCCATCGCGTGATGGCACTGGTCGAGACGGCCCGGTTCAACGTAGATCGAAAGCGCGACATCGCGTCCCGATTCGGTGCGATAACGATCCGTCAGCACGTCCAGTTTGGCTGCGACCAGCGCGAACAGATAACAAGGCTTGGGGTGCGGATCCTGCCAGCGTGCCCAGTGACGTCCGTCCGGCTCAATACCGCTGTCTTGCGGATTACCGTTGGATAAGAGCTGTGGCAATGAGTCTTTGTCGGCGTGCAGCGTGACGGTATAACGCGACATCACATCCGGACGGTCTAAAAACCACGTGATGCGGCGAAAGCCCTGCGCTTCGCACTGGGTAAAATAGCCATTTTCCGAGCGATACAGGCCGGACAGGCAGGTGTTGGTGTCGGGATGAATCCGCACTACGGTCACAAGACAGAAAGCGTCGGGCAGGTTCCTGATCGTCAGACGGGTTGCCGTCAAACCGTAACGGTCATCCGGCAGGACTGCCCCATCCAGACTGACCGAGATCAGCTCCAGATCACAGCCGTCCAGCACCAGCGGCGCGGCGGCAGCTGCCCGATTTCGGCGCATCATCAGCGTTGCAGTTACCTGAACTTCACCGCTCAGGAAAACAACATCCAGATCGACGGTGTCGATCAGAAAAGGCGGCGGCGTGTAGTCAGCCAGATGGATCGTTTGCGGGGTGTCTTGAGTCATTGTGGCGGAAAAATTGTGACGAAGCGGAGTGAGGCTAAAAGGCGGCTTGCAGATCTTCCGCGTAGGGACGGCTCGGATACTGAAAAGCCACCGGCCCGTCCGGTTCTGCATGGATGAACTGGTGGACGAACGGATCTTTTGACGCGAGCATGTCTGCCGCCTCCCCTTCCGCCACCACCACGCCTTCATGGATGAAATACACATAATCGGCGATCTTGAGCGATTCTGACATGTCATAGGTGACCACCACCGAGGTGACACCCAGGGCATCGTTCAGCTTGCGGATCAGGTTGGCGATGATGTTGAGCGAGATAGGATCAAGGCCTGCGAAAGGCTCGTCGTAGATGATCAGCGTAGGATCGATCGCGATCGCGCGAGCCAATGCGACGCGACGCTCCATTCCCCCTGACAGGTCTTTTGGCATCAGGCCATGTGCGTTGCGAAGTCCTACGGCCTGCAACTTCATCAGCACCAGATCGTGGATCATCTCTTCGGACAGATCGGTATGCTCACGCATCGGGAAGGCAATATTGTCGTACACCGAGAGATCACTGAACAGGCCGCTTACCTGAAACATCATGCCCATTTCACGGCGCATCGCGTACAGAGCATCGTTGTCCAGCTTGTGTATCACTTTACCCAGTATTTTCACGCTGCCGCTGGCGGGTTTAAGCTGTCCGCCGAAATGGTGCAATAAGGTGCTCTTGCCGCATCCGCTGACACCGAGTATCGCCACGACTTTGCCGCGCGGGATCGTGAGATTGATGCCCTTGAGCACCTTTGTTTTGCCATAGGCAAAGTGAAGGTTTTTCACTTCGACCAGATTATCTGCTGAATGCTTCAATATAGTTCCTTGATTAAACGTGAATCTCGCGTAGCGATGTCACGTCTGCACCCCCTGCCTGAACAGGAGACGGTTGATTAAGCACCGGGTGCATCGAAGGTGAAGGGTACTACATTGTGCTCTGATTTGGCAAAGGAGATATTCAAGCGGTATTTCGGGATGGCGATACAGGCGATCGGCGGCAAATCGGCCGGTGCGCCCTGCCCGGCTAGTCGTTGTCTAACAGAGCCGTCAGGACGCGCAGATAATACTATTAATAATCAGTTAGCTACCTGAATATTGGCGGCCTGCCTGCCCTTAGGGCCTTGTGCCACCTCGAAGCTGATCTTCTGACCTTCTTTGAGCGACTTGAAACCGTCGATATTGATCGCTGAAAAGTGTGCAAACAGATCGGTTCCGCCATCATCCGGAGCGATAAAACCGAAGCCTTTTTCATCGTTAAACCATTTCACTGTACCTGTTGCCATGTGACTATCCCCTTGCGATTAAAATTTAAAATGTTTCTGCTACCTGCACCTTGTATGCCCACTCTCTCCTTGGCCCCCCGGCGGGAGAGAGTGGCAAGGTATCGCTACGCGATGCTGACATTGATGGACTTGCTCTCCGTTTTTTTGCTTTTGGGCAATGTGACGTTGAGCATGCCATCCTTGAACTGTGCTGATACGGTGGTGGCATCAGCATCATCCGGCACACGGAAGCTGCGCGCGAAGCTACCGTATGAACGTTCGATGCGATGGAACTTCTTGTCCTTTTCTTCCTTCTCCTGATGGCGCTCACCTGAAATAGTAAGCATGCCGTCCTGAAGGTTCACTTTGACATTTTCCTTCTTTACTTCAGGAATTTCTGCCTTGATCAGATAAGCACTATCCGTCTCGCTGATATCGACCGAAGGTGTCCAGTCCGCCATCGCCAGCATGTCTGTGCCGGATTCTGTTCGGGCAGGCAATCGCCCGAAAATGCGGTTCAGACGGTTGCTGACCTCTTCCAATTCACTGAAGGGATTCCATTTAACCAGATTCATGATTATTCTCCTGATTGAGCCGCGTTAAAACAGTCATCGCGCCACAGGCATTCTCCCTGATCGCATTCGCCGGCATAGGCCGTGGCATAACAACTGAAATTACCCTCATCCGACTGAATCGCCTTAACCAGATCAATTTTTGAACGTTTACCGGTGTGAATGCCATGCGATTTGGCAATCGTGCGTACAACTTCAAGTTTCATGTTGACACTCCCAGGTTGATTGCAGCTACGGTTAAAATAATGAATTAGATGTCTGGCTGTCATTGCTTAAACTTAAATTGTTATATTGAATTTACCGCATCAGCCTGCCGCAGCACGCGGCGCGTCCGGGTTCAGGATATACAGCTTCGCGGGGCTGTCGCCCGCATCATTATCCACGGCCTGCAGTGTGGCGAGACTCCGCTTGTACAAGGCTAATTTTCCGCACAAGGTCGCATTGCACGATTCGAGCAACGCGATGCGCCGTGTCAGCAGATCGGTTCTGTGCACGACTTTCTGCTCGAGGTAATAGCGGTGTTCATTCAGCTCAGACTTCAGTTTCATGATCTCCTGCAAGCCCTTAAAGGCGAACAGCGCCGTACTGCTTTTATTGTAATTGTTCATCCTGTTGCTCCCCGATTTTTTCAAAATTTTAAACCCGTCCGACTGGGCGGCTCCTCTAAACCAGGACTTTGTCCTCGTTTTTCCGCCGTAGCCATGCCTTGGGATGGCGGGTGGAATCTGATGATCAATCCGGGTTAAATCTTTTCAACGGGGATTATTATGCACAGAGCGCCCCTGCCCGCACCATCGGGTAATGCTGATTTTTATGCGAGAAAACAGCGTGATTCAGGTAGGAATTTCCCTAAAGAGAGAAGGGAGATGCCGCAAGGGCATTCCCACGAAACAACGGAGCTGAGACCGCAAGGGTCTTCCCACAAAACATAGTCGCGCGATGCGCTCTTTGTTTTTGAATGAAAGCTCCTGTTTCTGAGTGAAAGGGGGAAGAGTGAATGCGGAATTCAGAATTCCGCATCGGGATCAGTGTGGAAACAAATTGTGCTGTACGGAATAGTGGACCAGATCCGCCGTGCTGCCCAGTTTCATTTTGACCATCAGATTCAGCTTGTGGGTGCTCACCGTCTTATTGCTGATATTAAGATCATCGGCGATTTCATTGACCCGTTTTCCCTGCACCAGCAGGCTGAACACTTCATATTCGCGGCTTGACAGCAGCACGTGAGGTGCGCGCTGTTCGGGCAGCAAGGCATCGAACGCCATCTGCTCGGCTAACAGCGGATCAATATACTTGCCGCCACCCGCCACCCGCCGTATCGCCTCGAGCAGGATTTCCGGATCGCTGTCTTTGGCGATGAAGCCTGCGGCTCCCGCCTTGATCGCGCGTGACGCGACCTGTGCATCATTGTGCATGCTGAACACCAAGACCGGCAGCTTGGGATAAGCCACCTTGATCTGATCGATCAGGGACATACCGGTGACACCCGGCATCGTCAAATCCAGCAGCAGCAGATCGAAGTCAGCGCGATCTGTCAGTTGTAGCATGACATCAGCGCCATTGACGGCCTCGGCCAGCACCTTGATATCAGGATACAGTGCGAGTGTTTTCTTAATTCCTTCACGCACGATGGCGTGATCGTCGGCAATCAATAATTTAATCATCAATTCTTCTTCCCGGGTGTGTTGGATTTAAAGGAACATAAACGGATACAAGCGTACCCGTCATCGGCGTGCTGCTTATTTTGACTCTGCCACTGACGGCAATGGCGCGTTCCTTCATGCCCATCAAACCGAAAGACTTTTTCACCGCCAGCGCATCCGCATCGAAGCCCTGACCGTTATCGTGTATTTCCACATAGATGCCATCACCGTGTCGTCCGACAGTAATGTCGACATCGGTCGCCTTTGCATAACGCGTAATATTGGTCAGCGACTCCTGCACAATGCGAAACAGCGCAACGATGCACGAGTCGTCCAGACCGGCAGGCTCTTCGACGATACGCAGCGTGCAATTAATACCCGTGCGGGCTGTAAATTCATCGCGCAGCCACGTAAGGGCGGAACCGATTCCCATATCCAGTGCGGGAGGGCGCAAATTGCGCGCCACATCGCGCACGGCCCCGATCGCCTTATCTGCGAGTGCCAGCATAGACTGAATTTTGATCATCAGATCCGGGTCGCGCTCGCCAAACTGGATGCGCAGCAGCGAAATATCCATGCGCAATGCTGTCAAAAGCTGCCCCAGTTCGTCATGCACTTCGCGGGCGATATGCTTGAGTTCGCCCTCACGGGAGGCGACCGCCTGGGCTGCCAGTTCACGCAACAGCTGCTGGTATTCGATCAGTTCGGTCTCAGTGCGCTTGCGCTCGGTGATGTCGCGCACGGTGGCCTGCACAAACGGCTCATCGTCCATATCCATGCGGGTCAGCAGCACATCGGAGGAGAATGTACCGCCGTCCAGCCTCTGGTGTTCCCATTCGAACGAGCAGGAACCCGTGCGCATCGCGAGCGCGATCATCTCCTGCGCCTTCTCGCTGGATAAACGTCCATCCGGCTGCCGCTCAGGTGATAAGTCCCAGGCCGTGAGCGTCATTAATTCGGCAGCAGAGGATGCGCCAAACAACGAAAGGGTCGCCGCGTTCGCGCTGGTGAACCGCCATGACGGCGGTGCGAATATCATCAGGGCATCGCGGGAATTCTCGAACAAAAGCCGATTTTTTTGCGCACTGATACGCCCTGACTCATGGGCTTTGTGGCTCTCGGTGATGTCGCGCATGATGCATTGCATATAGCATTTGTCGCCTATGCAGATCGGCGCTCCCCGGACAGAGACATAAATCACCTCGCCGTCCGGTCTTTTGAACCGGATCTCAGCGGACATGCCGATACCCGTTTGCATGCTTTCAAAAAATATTTTTTTTGTCAATGCGACTTTATCGGCGGGACGCAAGTCCCAAATGCGCATTTTTTTAAGCCGGTCGGCCGCCATGCCGGATTGCTGCACGAATGCCGGATTGACATCGACGATCAACCCCGCAGCGTCAATCAGCACAACGCCGTCGAGCGTGTGCTCAAAAATGGCGTGAAATTTTTCCTCCGACTCGCGCAGCAAGGTTTCTGCCCGGCGCCGTTGGGTGTTGTCGGTCAGTACGATGCGGATTTGATACCCGCCGTTGTCTGTCCCGGTGCGCATACCGTCAAGATGGGCAAACAGGATCCGGCCGTCAGCGCGTTGCAGCGTCAGTTCGCATTGATGCGGGCTATCGTCTTGCAATACATCCTGAAAAAAGCTGTACCAGTGCTGCTGGTCGCAGCTTGCGATGAATCGGCTAAAGCGCGCGTTGCGCAGTTTCTGTCGCTCCAGTCCGAGCAGGGCGGCACAGGTGAAATTGGTCTCTGCAATCAGGCCGCCACGACTGAGCGTCAGATAGGCGGCAGGCGCAAAATCGTAAAGATTCAGATAGCGGTCGCGGGATTCCTCGAGGGCCAGCTGGGTCTGCCGCAGATTTTCATTCTGCATCTCCAGTTCGACCTGATACACCTGCAGCTCATGCAGCAATTCTTCTGCGGGGCGCACGATTGCTGGTGGCAGACTGCCCAGTTTGATTTCTGCATCCAGGCGCAGTCGTTGTGCCGGGTCAGGTCTCGTCACGATATCTCATCCCTGTTTCTCAATATCCAGCTCGAAGAAAATAACCCGGTTGCGCCCGTCCGCCTTGGCCTGATACATCGCCATATCGGCCCACTTCAGAATATCGTCCGGCCGGGTGTCGTGATTGATGAACAACACCACCCCGATGCTCGACGTGCAGTGGTGCACGAGTTTAGGCGTGCCCTGCGCTTTCAGATGATAGGCCTCGGCTAACGCGACGCGAATTTTTTCCGCGACGATGCGCGCCTGCGCGATCGACTCTTCATGACTCTCATCCAGTTCGCCCAGCAGCACGACAAACTCATCGCCGCCAAAGCGCGCGACGGTATCCATCTCACGCAGACAACGGGTGATGCGCCGCGCCACTTCGATCAGCAGCAGATCTCCCATCTCATGGCCATGCAGGTCATTGATCGGCTTGAAATTATCCAGATCGACAAACATCAGCGCACCGTAGCGGTTGCTGCGCCGGGAGGCGGCCATCGCCTGATCCAGCCGGTCATTCAGCAGACGCCGGTTGGGCAGCTGGGTCAGGGAGTCATAGAACGCCAGCTTGCGGATTTCTTCCTCATTTTTGATGCGCTCGGTGATATCGGTCAATACGATACGCACCTCGGGCGCGGCCTCCTCTTTGCGCTGACACAGACAATCCATCCGGGCGAAAAAACGCGACCCGTCCTCGCGCTGCAGCGCCAGTTCACATGCCTGCGGTTCATCGCTTGCGAGCACGATCATAAAATGACGCAGCCAGCGGTCGTGATGCTCCGTCGCAACATAGGGAGTCAGCCGTTTATGCAGCAACCGGTGGCGCTCCACGCCCAGCTGCGCGGCGCCGGTCAGATTGACTTCGAGGATCACGCCCCCCTCGCTTAAGGTCAGGTATCCGACCGGGGCGAAGTCGTAGAAATTCAGATAGCGATCGCGGGATTGCTCCAGCTCCAATTGCGACTGACGCAGGTTCTCGTTCTGCATCTCAAGCTCGATTTGATGTACCTGCAGCTCGTGCAGCAGCTCCTCTACCGGCCGCGTCTGCGCCGCCTTTGGCAGGCTGGCCAGCTTCGCCTCGGCGGCGCGGCGCAGTTGCAGCAGATCGGGCTGATCGCTCATCCAACCTCCTCCATCGCCACCAGGATCAATTCTTTTTTCTTGTTGCCGTCGTTGAGGCGGCGCGCATTGAGCAGCAGCTTGCGGTGACCGATGACTGGAAAATCGTGTTCCACGCTGAAATTCTCCATCACCTGATTTTTCGGCAGGATATGTTCCAGCAGGTCGCGCAACGACGGAATATCCCACTGGTTATTGCCCAGCTGGTAAATCGGACAGCCCACCGTTGCCTGTGCAGTCGTCTGAAAATACTTGAAAAAAGAGCGGCTGGCGGAGACGACGCGCAACTCGCCATCCAGCACGATCAGCGGTTCGCGTACCGTATTGACGATCCCCTCGGCAAGTTCCCTCGCTTCAATCACCGCGCGCTCGGCCTGGACGCGCCCGCTGATGTCGGTAAAGGTCAGCACCACGCCGTCGATCACATTGTCCAGCGTGCGGTAGGGCTGGATGCGCGCCAGATAGCAGGCGCCGCCTGTTACGTGCACCTCGCGCTCGAACGGCACCAGCGTATCAAGCACGCTTTTAGCGTCGCTCAACAGGTCGCTGTCGACGATGTTCGATTTGATGTCGAATAGTGGACGCCCGACATCGGAGGGGACCATCCGGTATATTTTCACCGCATCCCGTGTAATGCGTTTGATGCACAGATTGGCATCGAGGAATAACGTGCCAATGTTGATATTGTCGAGCAGGTTCTTCATGTCGTTCTGCATCACGGCCAGTTGCTCGATCTTGCCTTGCAGTTCGGCATTGACGGTAATCAGCTCTTCATTGACGGATTGCAGCTCCTCTTTGGACGTCTCCAGCTCCTCGTTGGTGGACTGCAATTCCTCGTTGGTGGACTGCAATTCCTCGTTGGTCGATTTGAGTTCTTCATTGGAGGCCTGCTGCTCCTCGATGGTTGCCTGCAGATTTTCGCGGGTGTAGGCAAGCTCCCGCTCCAGCTCATCGACACGCGCAAGTTCTGCGTGCCCGGGCGCTTTGCTGCGTTTGCCCTGGATCGGCTGCGCGACGTCCTGAAAACTGATCAACAGCAGCTTCTGCCGGTTATCTGGGCCCTGCATCGGGCGCACGCTGAAACTCATATTATGCAAATCAGCGTTATTCTTGACGGATACCTCGTGATTCAGCGTCGCGGTATTCTGGACGGCTGCGGCCTGGATCGCATTGCGCAAATGCAGCTGCAAGCCTTCACGCGCCATTTCGACGATATTGAGCGTCGCCTGCCCCGGCGCCGGACGCAGGTAACGGCCCGTGTCGCCATGCACATAGAGAATGCCGCCCTTCTCGTCGGTCACAACGGACGCGGGCGCATAGGTTTGCAACAGAAGACGCTTGGTCAGTTCGGCGAAATTGGTTTCACGGGGCTTGATGGTCATTTCATCAGCTCCTTTGGTATTGGTATTGCGGGTCCATACCAGACCGCCTGTCGTCACAGGGCCTGCGGGTGCGAGCGTTCCGGTGGCGCGATAAAATTTGAACTTGCGGTTGACCGGCGCAAACAGATCGGAGAAGTTTCCGATACTCTCGGACGGCGAGAGAAACAGCATGCCGCCCGGCTTCAACGCATAGTGAAAAGCCGGAATCAGGCGGTTTTGCACTTCCGGTTCCAGATAGATCATCAGGTTGCGGCAGCTGAGCAGATCGAGCCTCGTGAAAGGCGGATCCTTGATCACATTCTGCACCGCAAACACCACCATCTCGCGGATGTTTTTCTTGACCCGGTAACCGGAGTCCTCCTTGACGAAATAATGACGCAGCCGCTCCGGGTGGATGTCCTGAGCGATGTTGGGCGGATAAAAACCGGCGCGTGCGACTGTGATGGCGTCATCGTCGAGGTCGGTGGCGAACACCAGCACTTTTCGCTCCAGATGCGTCTCTTCCATGTATTCGGTCAGCAACATCGCAATGGAATACGCCTCTTCTCCGGTGGCGCAACC
>JBBRBS010000092.1:0-9428 GCA_038205615.1 Burkholderiales bacterium
TGCGGCTCCAGCGCCGGATCTTCGCTCAGCAAACTCGCGCGCAGACGAATCGCCGCATTTAAGGCTGCCTCGACGTCGCCGAGGAAGTTGACCGCTGCGCCATCACCGGTATCGAGAATAATACGATCCGTGACCGGCACATCGTGTATAGCCTCGGAAAGATAGGTATTAAACCTGTCTTTCAGGGATATTTGACCCGTCACGGACTTTTTTGAATATTCAACGATATCCAGAAAAAGTACGCTACAGATGATAGTTTTGTTGCCGCGATCTTCCATTCAGCTTTTCATTACTCAGTGTAACTGGATTAATTGGTGAGCCAGGCGTTCAGCGTTTTGCACCGCGACTGGTCCGATTGCCGCTCGTCCGGCTTGCGCCGCGATTGCCATCGGGCCTGGGGCCGCTATTTTTACGCGGACCACGGGCTGCCGGGCGACGTGCAGCAGCGGGCTTTGGCGCGAACGGTGCGGATGCCGCCTGTTCAGTTTCATTGGCAGCGATGCCAACCCACTCCATCACCTGCGACACTTCACCTTCGCCCAACTCAGCCGTCATACCGCGCTTTAATCGCGGCGGCAGGTTAATAATACCGAAGCGTACGCGCATCAGACGACTGACTGGAAGCCCTAACGCCTCGAAGGTACGCCGCACGATGCGGTTGCGCCCTTCTTTGAGCATCACGCGATACCAGTGGTTAAATCCTTCGCCGCCCTCGTCTTCGAGTTTGTCAAAGGTAACCGGTCCGTCGTCAAGCATCACGCCTTCTTTGAGCACCTGAGTGATCTGTTCATCCGTCATTGTGCCCTGCACGCGCACTGCATATTCACGCTCCACTTCGAAACGCGGGTGCATCAGCCGGTTCGCCAATTCACCGGACGTCGTGAAAATCAACAAACCGCTGGTATTGAAATCCAGACGGCCGATAGCGATCCACTTCTGTCCGCGCAACTTGGGCAATTTGTCGAACACACTGGCACGCTTTTCAGGATCATCCCGGCTGACAATCTCGCCTTCCGGTTTGTGATACAGCAATACGCGCGCCGTTTGATCACGCTCGCCCACTCGAATCGTACGGCGCTCGGTTTTCACAAGATCGCCGGGCAATACACGCATTCCCAAGGTCGCAGGTTCGCCGTTCACACTGACGCGCCCCGCCGCGATCCATTCTTCCATGGCGCGGCGCGAACCGAATCCGGACTGGGCCAGCACCTTCTGCAATTTCTCGCCCTGTACCGGTTCTGCCGGCAATGCTTCGTCTTGTTCTATGTCTTGCTCTATCATACTGTCAACTCACGTCTTTCTAGCACGGCTTGCGCCAATGTCCCACTATCAACTTGCTCCAGTTCGCCGCCAACCGGCAAACCCCGCGCAATACGCGACACTTTAACACCAAGGGATTGCAACAGGGTCGCCAAATAATGCGCAGTGGCATCCCCCTCCACGGTAAAGTTGGTCGCGAGGATCACTTCACAGGGATGTTGCTGTACGCGTTTCACCAGATTATCCAGATGCAATTCTTTCGCACCTATTCCGTCCAGCGGCGACAACCTGCCCATCAGCACATAGTACATGCCGCGATAACATTGCGTCTGCTCGATCATCAGCAAGTCAGCTGGCATTTCAACCACGCAGAGCATGCTCTCGTCACGCGTGGCTGACGCACACAAACTGCACACCGTTTGTTCCGAAAAATTATTGCAGCGGGAACAATGCTGGATGTTCGCGGCAGCCTTCTGCAAGGATGCCGCCAGCTGCAAAGCGCCACTGCGGTCACGCTGCAACAAATGATAAGCCATGCGCTGTGCCGATTTCGGCCCTACGCCCGGCAAACAGCGCAGCGCAGAAATCAACTCATCGAGATACGAGACGGCCATTAAAACGGCAATTTCAACCCGGGCGGCAACCCCATTCCGGCGCCAAATCCGCTCATGCGCTGCTCGGTGGTTGCAGCCACCTGCTTGACCGCATCATTCAACGCCAACACGATCAAGTCTTCCAGCATTTCCTTGTCAGACAATACGCTGTCATCCAGCGTGACGCGACGCACTTCATGCGAGCAGCTCATAGTCACTTTCACCATACCGGATGCTGCCTGTCCCTCAACGTCGACAGTTGCCAATTCGGCTTGTGCCTGTTGCATATTTTTTTGCATTTGCTGGGCTTGTTTCATCAAGCCGCCCAATCCGCCCTTCATCATACTGCTGCTCCTAATATTTGATTATGTTGATTTAATTGATTCTGATACCAAGCTGGCATCCAGATATTCCTGAGCGTGGATCACAAATGCATCCTGCGCAATTGAATCGCTCGCCTGCTGCTGCCTGACCTGGCGGGTTTTATGTTCGATTATAGCGGGCGTTGCCACTTCAATTTTGCCCAGCACGACGATTAATTTCATCGGTTTGGCAAAATAATCGCTCAAGGCATTTTGCAAATTATCAGTCGCCATCTTGGTCTGCAAATGCTTGTGCTCCAGCGCCAGACGAAGGATAACCTGCCCCTCGGTCACCGAGTCCAGCACACAATGCTTGGCCAGCTGCTGGGCCATTGCCTGCACATTCAATTGTGAGAGCAGATTACTCCATTCCGGCGCGGAATCATGTCCCCTCGCTGGAGCTGGAGCTGGAGCTGGAGCTGGAGCTGGAGCTGGAGCTGGAGCTGGAGCGGGTGCTGGTGCTGGTGCCGGAGCCCATGGTGGTGCCGCATTGCGTTCTGCCGCAGGACTGACTGATGGCATCAAACGCGTCACATCGGACTGAGCATGCTTGGCAGGCAATCCGTCACGCGACGGCGCGAACGCCAGCATGCGCAGCAGCGTCATCGTAAAACCGGCATATTCATCGGGCGCCAGATCAATTTCAGCACGACCGTGAATCGCTATCTGATAAAACAACTGCACTTCTTCGGGCGTAAAACCTTGCGCCAGTTCGAACAGGCGCACGCGCTCCGGCTCATCATCGGCGATCGCCTGCGGCACCGTCTGCGCCAGCGCGACACGATGCAAAAGGGAAGCCAACTCCTGCAGGGCTGATTCAAAGGAGATGCTGCGCGCCGACATGTTGTCGGCAACGCCAAGTAGCGCGCCGCCATTTTGCACCTGCAAGGCGTGCAATAACTCAAACAAATAACCCTGATCGATCGCACCCAGCATGCTGCGCATCGCGGCTTCTTCAAGTTTACCCAGGGAAAAGGCGATTGCCTGATCCGTCAGGCTCAACGCATCGCGCATGCTGCCTTGAGCTGCGCGCGCAACCAGATTGAGCGCACCCAGTTCAAACTCGATGTGTTCCTGCTCCAGCACATGCTGCAAATGCGTGACGATCAATGCCGGCGGCAGTTGCTTCAAATTGAATTGCAGGCAACGCGACAATACGGTAACTGGAATCTTCTGCGGATCGGTGGTTGCCAGAATGAATTTGACATGCGCGGGCGGCTCCTCCAGCGTCTTCAACATCGCATTGAAGGCAGACTTGGACAGCATGTGCACTTCGTCGATGATATACACCTTGAAACGACCGGAAGTCGGCGCGTACAGCGCGCCCTCCAGCAGTTCGCGCATGTTGTCCACCTGGGTATTGGATGCCGCATCCAGCTCGATCAGATCGACAAAGCGCCCGCTGTCAATTTCAGTACAGGCGCTGCACACACCGCAAGGCGTCGCAGTGATACCGGTCAGACAATTCAGGGATTTTGCGAAAATGCGCGCGATCGTAGTTTTGCCCACCCCGCGCGTACCGGTAAATAAATAGGCATGATGCAGACGATTTTGCGACAGCGCGTTGCCAAGCGCCCTGACAACATGCTCCTGACCGGCCAGTTGCGCGAAGTTTTTAGGCCGCCATTTACGTGCGAGGACAGATGTATCGGACAAGTTACGCCACGTTAGAAGTGGTAGACAAAATGGACTTGGTTCAGATTGATACCCTGGTTCGGTTTCTTAATACCGCCATTGGAAAGATGCTGATAACGGTAGGCCAAATCGAATTGCTGATGATCGCCAAAAAGCACACCTGCGCCGATGTGATCACCGAACTGAAACGCACTGCCGAAATGACGGTTCGCATAGATAAAGGTTGGCGAAATCAGATGAAAACCGATTGCCCCTTCAAGATAAGGTGAGATGCCGGCCGGATTCTTCTGTTGCAAACGGAACACCGGCGTGATCGACAGATCGGTAATCGTCTGATTATTGCCAGCGCTGCTACGACCTTGCCAACGGCCTGCCGCAGCTTCCCAGAAACCGCCAACCTGCCAGTCACCTTCGGTCAACCACTTGCGTTCAAAATTAAAAATCGCGCCTGCGCGAACCGTGTCCGTGTGATCGCCGTTGCCGACTTCCATTGACACCCCGTATACCGCCAACACGTTGCCACTGAACAACAGTGCGCAAAGAAACCAACCGACCTTCTTCATCAACACGCCCTCCACCCATGGCCCTACATAAGGAGGCGAGCCTTACCCCCGGCACTTGCAGTAATTAGCTGTGGCTGCTTCCTTCCGGACCTGACCAGTTTCACTACCCTGCAATGCGGGGAGACCCGCCAATTCGTTGCCGGCCTCGCGATAGCAAAGCCGTTAAAAATCAAATACTTACCAAAGGCGCAATACTGATACGCCTCTTCCATTCAGCCGGTCCGCTGTCGTGTATCGAACGACCCTGCGTATCGACCGCGACCGTCACCGGCATATCCTCAACGTCAAATTCGTAGATCGCTTCCATACCCAGATCAGCGAAGGCAACCACTTTAGCACTTCGAATCGCTTTTGACACCAGATAAGCTGCACCGCCCACCGCAATCAGATAAACCGCTGCATGTTTTTTAATCGCGTCGATGGCGATCTTACCACGCTCGGCCTTGCCCACCATCCCCATCAATCCGGTCTCATCAAGCATGGTTTCAGTATATTTATCCATGCGCGTCGCTGTCGTAGGACCAGCGGGACCGACCACTTCACCCTTCACAGGATCAACCGGCCCGACATAATAAATGAAGCGGTTGGTAAAATCCACGCCTTGCGGCAATTTTTCTCCACGGGCAAGCATTTCGACGATGCGCTTGTGCGCAGCATCACGCCCGGTGAGCAACTTTCCTGAGAGTAACACGGTATCGCCCGGTTGCCACTGCGAAATTTCCTCACGCGTGAGCGTATCCAGATTCACCCGCAATGCATCGGGTGACGCCTGCCACTGCACATCGGGGTAATCTTCCAGCTTCGGCGGCGTAAATTCCGCCACGCCACTGCCATCCAGTTCAAAGTGGATATGCCGCGTCGCAGCACAATTAGGAATGATCGCCACGGGTTTGGAAGCTGCATGGGTCGGATAATCGAGTATCTTGACATCCATCACGGTGGCAAGCCCGCCCAGACCCTGCGCACCGATGCCCAGCGCGTTGATCTTATCGAATAATTCAATGCGTAATTGTTCAATACGATTGCCCGCACCGCGTGCGCGCAGTTCATGCATATCCATCGGCAGCATCAGGGACTCCTTGGCCAGCAACACCGCCTTTTCCGCCGTCCCGCCGATGCCGATCCCCAGCATACCGGGCGGACACCAACCCGCCCCCATCCCCTGCACGCTTTGCAACACCCATTCAACAATATCGTCGCCAGGATTGAGCATTTTCATCACAGCCTTGTTTTCCGAACCACCACCCTTTGCCGCGATGCGCACCTCGACCTTGTCGCCCTGAACCAGTTCGACATGCACCACGGCGGGCGTGTTGTCATTGGTATTTTTGCGCCCGCCTGCAGGATCTGCGACGATCGAGGCGCGCAGCACATTTTCCGGATTGAGATAAGCCTGGCGCACCCCTGCATTGACCATACCGATGACATCAAGATCAGCCTCCCAGCGCACCTGCATACCGACGCGCACAAACGCCACCACGATACCGGTATCCTGACAAATAGGACGATGCCCTGCCGCACACATACGCGAATTGGTCAGAATTTGCGCCATCGCATCCCGGGCGGCAGGAGACTGCTCGGCCTTATATGCAGAGGCCAACGCCTGAATAAAATCCGCCGGATGATAGTACGAGATAAACTGCAACGCATCGGCGATGCTGTCGATAAAATCCTGCTGGCGGATAACGGTCATGAGTATTCCAATTTGATGCGACAGGGAATTATAACAGCCTCAGAAAAAAGCCAGCTTTCAGTTTTCGGCTCCTCTTTACTTCCATTCCGTCAAACCTCCGTTGACATAGCCCTGATACCCCTCGATACCGAGTTCCTGCAACAAGGGCAGCACGCTGATATCTTCCACGCCCAATGCAAACACACGTATATCCAGCGAGCGGGTGATATTGACCACCGATGAGATGAAGAACTGATTTTCCAGATTGTCCTGCAAGTTGCGGATATAGGCTGGGCTCAGCTTTACGTAAAGCGGCTTGAGTTTCTGCAGGTATTCAAATGCCGAATGATGCAGGCCGAAATTATCCACCGCAAACTGACCGCCCAGTTTGCGCATATCCGCCACAAAATGCTCGATGCCGACCCTGTCCTGTACGATGCCGAACTCGGTGAATTCGAATACCAGGCGGCGCGCCACGGCAGGATGATCGTGCATTGCGCTCCCCAGCCAGGTCAGCAACTCGACATCATGTATGGAGTGAATCGAAAAATTGATGGCAACCAGCTCGTCGCCACCGGCAGTCTCCATGCGTTCAAACAGCCTTTTGAGCACCGACAGGTCGAAGGCGGGGGTCAACTGGTAGCGGTTGGCCATCGGAATAAAATGCTCAGCCAGTACCAGCTCTCCCTCGGCATTGACCAGACGTCCGACCACTTCAGATTGCAACTTTCGCTCACCGATGAAATTTATCACCGGTTGCGCCAGCAGCGTGACGCGTTCGGCGGCAATCGCATCCAGAATCAATTCGCGCCAGTACTGAGAACCCTTAACGGTTTCATCATCGCGCAGATTTTCCAGCAGACTTAAACCCGCGCCATTCGCCATGGATTGCAACAGTTCCAGATCGCACTGCGCAAGCAACGCATGCAGCGTCACTTTTTGACCTGCGAAATAAACCCCGCCGCAGCCATAATGCAAATCGGATCCGGTGCGCAATCCGCCTACTGCCGTACCCAGCACGGCACACAATTCGTCTCCCAGCGCGACCGCCTCATCGCGCGTGATATTGAATGCCATCACAGCAAACATCGGGCCATTGATCCTGCAACGCAACAATTCACGGCCAGACCAGACACCGCGCAGCCCCTCCGCCACTTCTTTCAACAAGGCATCCCCATCCTTGTAACCATGACGGACGTTGAACCCTGTGAAGTCAGAAAGCTGCAGCATAAACATGGCGCCGGACACCATGTCCGCACCACTTTCCAGCAGCGCATGAACATGCTGCTCAAAACCGCGCCGGTTATCCAGGCCGGTGAGCAGATCGCGCCTGGATTCATCGCGGTAACGGGTCGCCTGACGCACTTCGTGCGCGATGATCGCTGACAGCTTTACAGACATCGAATTGATCGCCTTCACCACACTGCGCAATTCGCGCGCACTGGGCAGCACACTGATCTGCTGAAAGTCACGCTCACTGATGGCATGCGCGACCCGCTCAATTTCTTTAAGCGGATGCAATATCCGGGATAAAAAAGCGTGTATTGCAAACAAGGACATGGCATAGAGCAGGAGCATGCCCAGCGTTGCCTCGAGCGTAGTGCGCCACAACTGTTTATAGGCAAAGTTCGGATGACTCGTCACGATCACGCGCCCCAATTGCTGCCAGCCTTTGGAAATCAGCGATTCGGCCGACGGCGCATGCATCGGAAAAAGCAGGGTAAACCATTGCGGAACACCAGCTGGCGTGGGTGCCAGACTCTTTTCGAACAATTGCTCACCTTTGGCATTCACCACCACGATGGACTGATAAAAGCCACGGTCGAATACCGCGTTCACGGTAATTTCCGCGCGCAGCACATCCTTGTCAGCCAATGCAGCCGGCAACACCAACCCCAGTGAAGTGGCTACATCCTGCGCATGCGAGGTCAGCTGCTCCTGCATATACAGACGCGCGTTCGCGATGTAGATACCCTCCACTAACGCCAGCAGCACTAGGAATGCGATCGAAGTACCGATAAACAATTGTCTGAACAAGGTCATAGCATTCTCCTGCGGTTACATTGCCCGCTCTTTTTCCATCTTATCCAGCAATTCGCGCCACAAACGAATTTGGTTGGATTTCCCGCCTGCTGCCGACACGCCTGGCAACCACAAGTCCTCATCGTTAAAACTGTACACCGGCACCAGATCAGTGCGCTCAGATGCCCGCAACACGCTTCTGTTCAAATTGTCCAGAATATACGGATCCGCATCAATCGTCGGATAATACGCCAGAACCATATGCGCCTCATTCCAGCGCTGTGCGCGCACGTAGGTGATGCGGAGATTTTGTACTGGAATGCCTAATGCCTTCAGGCTGAAATACTTGCCAATCGCATAATCTTCACAATCAGCGCCCTCTGACGCCAGCGTCTCAACAGGCGTCGCCCAGTAGTCGCTCACCCCCCAATGCCTAGCATCCGTATAGTATCTAATCTTATTCCAGTACCAGTTAAAATCTTCCAGATCGCGCAGGGTTTCAGAAGCAGAGAGTGACGGGGCGCGCTGCGTCGCAATATGCCGACTTTGCTCATTGCGCCAGCCCATCAGACGTTCAGGCGCATCATTCCCCCAGCGCGTGGCGACATAACGCAACAAACCGGGAGAAAATTCGACGAGATCCGCTGCAACGACTGCCGAACACAGCACGACCGGCAGAACCGCCCAGCGCAATTTAAAAACAAATGGCAATCGAGGCTCCAGATAAAACCACAGAGTTCATTCAAACAAAAAAGGGGAGCCTGGGCTCCCCTTTTTTGATCAATTAAATATCACGCAACGCTTACCGGAATTACTGAATTGGTCGTAGCAGGTGCTGCGCCTGGCGCGGCTGGTGGTGCTCCAGCACCTGTAGCGGCCGTATTAGCCGCCACCGTAATCGCCGCAGCTTGAGCAGGTGCCGCTGCAATTGCAGCTGACGTAATAGTAGCGGCGGCAGCAGGCGCTGCCGTAATTGCGGCGGTCGTAATAACAACCGCCGCAGCCGGCGCTGCTGTTACAGCCGCTGTCGTGATCGCTGCCGCCTGCACAGGGGCCGCCGTGACCGCAGCGGTAGTAACCAAGGCCGCCGCAGCGTTAATTGATGCAGCCGTCGATCCTGGAGCTGCCGTTTCCACTGCAACTGCCGCATTAACAGCCGCTGTCGTTACCGATGCGGCTGCGGCATTGATCGATGCCACAGTCGCCCCAGTAGTATTGGATGCTGCCGCGACCGTTGCCGTTACAGCAGCGGCAGTAATTGCAGAAGTCACCTGCGGAGCTGCAGTTACCGCCGCAGTCGTGATCGCAGCAGCAGCAGAGG
>JBBRBS010000093.1:0-9301 GCA_038205615.1 Burkholderiales bacterium
GTCCTTCTACCCGCACGAAGGGGTAATCGTCATGGGTTTGAGTTCCGCTCTCCGCAGGAGAATGGACGATTACGCCCTCTCCCAATGATTCAAGATTTCCTTTTTCGCTTGTCCTTTTTCCCTCTTGCGGGAGAGCGTTAGAGAGAGGGGCTCTCGGAGGGAGAGGGCTGCGGCTTAGCGCTTCAGCAAAATCCTTGCGCAACGGAAAGCTGTCGACAGGCCAGGCTGCGTGGCGCAACCAGCTGCGCTGATCCTCAGCCTGTTGCGCGCGAATCCCGAGCAAATCATAAACCGCGCGCTGCATGCGATTTGCGGCCGGAAAAATCCGGCTGATGTCGGGATAGCGCGGCATCTCACGGTCGAGTGGCAGATGCAGGCACAGCAAACCTTTTCCATTGAGCAACAAAACATGCAGCGTGAATCCTGACTCGCGCAGGTCGCGCCCCCACAACGCCACCAGCCGCCCGCCGCTTTCTGCTACCTTGTGGCAAATCATCTGCAACTCGCCTGCCACAATCTCGCCCTGCCAGACAGGAATCGCGCTCACAAGTTGAGTCAGATGCAAATTGGGATGAATGGTATTCATGATTTATCCTAACAGCGCCGCTGCCTGGCGATACCAGTTCGCCAGATAGGCGGGCATATACAGGCCCATGATCAGCACCAGCAGCAGATGGATGAATACCGGAATCAGCGCTGGCGGATGCGGCAACGATTTCATGCTGGTCTCACCGAACACCATCGGCTGCACACGGCCGAAGATCGCTGCAAAGGCAATACCCAGCGAAATTAACAACACAGGCGTTGTCCACGGATAGTCATGCATCGCGGTCGTGATGATCAGAAATTCGCTGGCAAACACACCGAACGGCGGCATGCCGAGTATCGCCAGAGTGCCCAGCATTAACCCCCAGCCCATGGCAGGACTGACATGCATCAGGCCACGGATACGGTCCATCTGCTGCGTGCCCACTTTTTGCACCGCATGACCGACGGCAAAAAAGATTGCCGATTTGGTCAGCGAATGCATGGTCATGTGCAGCAGGGCAGCGAACGTCGCAACCTTCCCGCCCATGCCAAAGGCGAACGTGATTAGCCCCATGTGCTCAATGGATGAGTAGGCGAACATGCGTTTGATATCCTTTTGCCGCGACAGAAACAATGCCGCAACCACAACCGACAGCAGGCCGAAGCCCATCATCAGATTTCCCGCAAAGTGATTACCCAGCGAGCCGTCCACCAGTACCTTACTGCGCATCACCGCGCACAATGCGACGTTCAGCAACAGACCGGACAGCACGGCTGATACCGGGGTCGGGCCTTCCGCATGGGCATCCGGCAGCCAGCTGTGCAGCGGCACAAGACCAATCTTCGTGCCATAGCCGACCAGCAAGAACACGAATGCCAGTTTCAGCACCGTCGGCTCAAGCGAACCCTTAACTTCATTCAGATGCGTCCACAGCAGCGCAGCCCCCCCGTCACCCAGCACGCGCTCGGCGGCGAAATACAGCAATATCGTGCCGAACAGCGCCAGCGCGATGCCCACGCCGCACAGGATGAAATATTTCCACGCAGCTTCCAGACTGGCCGGCGTGCGGTACAGGCTGACCAGCAGCACCGTGGTCAGGGTAGCCGCTTCCATCGCTACCCAGATGATACCCATGTTGTTGGTGGTCAGCGCCACCAGCATCGTGAAGGTGAACAGCTGGTACATGCTGTAATACAGGTGCAGCATGGCCGTCGAAAGTTTGCCGTGATGCTGTTCGATGCGCATGTAAGGGCGGGAGAACAGCGAAGTAGTGAAAGCCACAAACGCGGTCAGCGCCACAAGGAATACGTTGAACTGATCGATGAAGAACTGCTCGTTAAAGGCGGTCTGCGGACCCGCATCAATAACAGTGATCGTCAGCAAGACAGATGCGACGAACGTGCATCCACTCATCAGCGAATTGAGTTCCGCCGCCCAGCGGCGCGCGCCAAACACCGCCAGCACCATGCCGCCGGCCAGGGGAGTGAGCAGCAGCGCCAATAACGGCAGTTCAATCATCTTTCAGTTTCTCCATGTGCGTGATGTCCAGACTCTCAAAGGTCTCGCGGATCTGGAAGAAGAAAATGCCGAAGATGAAGGTGGCCACCAGCACATCCAGTGCGATGCCGAACTCGACCACCAGCGGCATACCCTGGGTTGCGCTGGTCGCGGCAAAAAACAGGCTGTTTTCAAGCGACAGAAAGGCGACGACTTGCGACACCGCCTTGCGCCGCGTCAACATCATCAACAGCGACAGCAACACCGAAGCTAACGCGATACCGATCAGCCCGCGCGTGATCCCTTCGGACAACTGCGAGATGGGTGCTGCGAGATTAAACGAGAAAATCACCAGCCCGATACCGACCAGCATCGTGGTGGGTATATTGATCAGCGTTTCCACGTCCCACCTGACATTGAGTTTGGCGATCAGGCGATGCAACAGCCAAGGCAGCAGCAACACCTTGAGTATCAGTGTCAGTCCGGCCGAATAATACAGATGATGCTGCGCGGTCGAATAGGCCACCACGAAGGTGCTGAGCGCCAGAATGCCGCCCTGCAACGCAAACAGGTTGATCAGCGACAAGATGCGGCGCTGCGCCAGCATCGCGAACACCACCAGCAACAACAGGGATGCCAGCAGATTGACAAATTGCAATATCAGCGGGATCTGCACGATGCACCCCTCATCCCAACCTTGGTCGAACAACTACAAACGATATGCTGCGCGAATTTCATATTACGCACCCAGCAGAAAATGGATCAGCAAGCCGAGTACGGCCAGCAGAAAAGCCGTACCCAGAAACTCAGGGGCACGGAAGATTCGCATCTTGGCCATCATGGCTTCGAGCAAAGCCAGCCCTGCGCCTGCCAACAGGAGTTTACCGAACAACAAGCCGATCGCCAGTGGCAGGCCGGCCCAGTTCCCCACTTCGACGATGCCGTGCGGCAAAAACAGTGCGATGCCGATGCTGATGTAGGCGAACAACTTCAGGCTGGTGGCCCATTCGATCAGCGCCAAATGACGCGCCGAATATTCCAGAATCATCGCCTCATGGATCATCGTCAGTTCCAGATGCGTGTTCGGATTATCCACCGGGATGCGCGCGTTCTCTGCCAGCAGAATCATCACGAAGGCGACGCTGGCAAATGCCAGGCTGGGATACAGAATGAACTGATGATAGGCAAAGGTTTCGACAATGTGCGTCAGCTGCGTCGAATGGCTGATCAGCGAGGAGGTAAACAGCACCATCAGCAACGCCGGTTCAGCCAGAAACGACACCAGCATCTCGCGCCGCGCACCCATGCTGCCAAACGATGTGCCGATGTCCATCGCCGCCAGCGCGATAAACATGCGCGCCAGCGCGAACACGCCCACCAGTGCGATCACGTCCGCCGCACGCGAGAACGGCAGATCGACGGCGATGATCGGAATGATCGCGGCGGCCAGCCACATACAGCCAAACACGATGTAGGGTGTGATGCGGAACAGCCAGGAGGCATTATCTGCGATCACCGCATCCTTGTGAAACAGCTTGTTTAAAACCCGGTAAGGTTGCAGCACGCCGGCGCCTGTCCGGTTCTGCAACCAGGACTGACACTGGCTCACCCAGCCGGTCAGTAAGGGGGCAGCCAGCACCACCAGCAGCAACTGGGCGAGCTGGAAAACAATCGCTAAAATCTGTTCCGGATTTCTCATCATACAAACACCAGCAGCACAATCAGCGTGACGAACGTATAGGCCAGATACAGGTGGATGCGTCCGTGCTGCAACAAGGACACCCAGCCTGAGAGTTTTTCGGTCAGCGACTTGAGCGGCAGATACAGCAGGAACCAGAGCTTGTCTTCACTTACCCCGTGATATTTCGGGTGCGTATCGAACGGTGTCGGCAGTTCGTTCTCAATCTTGAAGAACGGCTCGAAGATGCGCCTGATAGGCTGGCCGAAGCCTTCGGCGGTATCCTGCATGCGCGCCGTCTGCGCAGGGAAACCACAATCCCATGCAGGACCGCGCCGCGTGCGACCGTGATACAGACGGCGCACCAGCAATACGGTGAGCAGCATCACACCCAGCACCGCCAGAAAAAAGTACAGCGGCCCGTAACTGGCGCGATGCGTATCGACAGGTGCCAGAAACATCCAGTTAGCAGACGCATTGCCAAGATGCGCACCCAGCAACATCTGCGACACGGCATCGATCTGCTGCACCACGAATACCGGCACCAGCCCCAGCCCCACACAGCCTGCGGCCAGCCAGAGCATACCCGCGCGCTCCCAGTTTCCCGCGTCATGCGCCTGTTTCGGTGACGGATCGCGGCGCTGCCCCAGGAAAATCACGCCATAGAATTTCACCATCACATAAGCCGACAGCGCGGCCGAGAGAGCCACGCCTGCGGCGGCCACCGGCACCAGCATATTCACATAACTGTTGGGCAATCCCGGAGAGAGCAGGAAAGCTTGCAACAACAACCACTCCGAGACAAATCCGTTCAGCGGCGGCAAACCCGAGATCGCCAGCACGCCGACCAACATCAGCACCGACACCCACGGCATGGAATGGATCAATCCGCCCAGTTGCCCCATATTTCGCTCGCCCGTGGCATGCAAAATCGATCCCGTGCCGATAAACAGCAGACTCTTGAAAAACGCGTGATTGATGCTGTGATACAAGGTCGCTGTGAGCGACAAGGCGGCCAGCGTATTCTTGCCATAGACATGGAAAATCAGCGTAAGACCGATGCCGACCAGCAGCAGCCCGATATTTTCGATCGAAGAGTAGGCCAGCAGGCGTTTCATGTCGCCCTGCACGGCGGCGAACATCACGCCGAACACGGCGGTGATCAGCCCCAAGCCCAGCGCCAGCACGCCCCACCACCATAACTGGGTTCCCAGCAGATCGAAAGTCACGCGCAGGATGCCATAGATGGCCATCTTGAGCATCACGCCGCTCATCAGCGCCGAGACAGGGGAAGGTGCGGCAGGATGCGCCTCCGGCAACCACACATGCATCGGCAATACGCCAGCTTTGGCGCCGAAGCCTGCCAGCGCCAGCAAGAAGGCAATCGATGACCAGAATGTGGATAAATGCACCTCGCGCATCGCGCCGAACGTGTAGGCAGCGACGCCATGACCTGCCTGCATCACACCGAAACTGAGCAAAATAGCCATCGCGCCGACATGCGCAATCAGCAGGTATAAAAATCCGGCACGGCGTATATCGGGAATGGCGTGATCGGTGGTCACCAAAAAATAGGAAGACAAGGCCATCGTCTCCCAGGCCACCATGAACATATAAGCATCGTCTGCCAGCAACACCATCGCCATGCTGGCCAGAAACAGGTGATACTTCAGGCACAGAAGGCCCAGCACGCGCCCCTTCATGGTCTTGAAATAGCCGGAACTAAACAGCGAGATGCCGAACGATGCGCCGCCCAGCAGAATCAGGAAAAACGCGGCAAGCGGGTCAAGACGGAGGTGTATCGGCAGATCAGGCAGGCCTAGCGGCAACACCGCGATATTTACAGCTGCGCCGAGCGCCCACAGGGCTGTTAGCATAAGCGCCAGCGAGATACATGCACTAACCAAAAACAGGTACTGGCAAATGAGCTGCGGCGAACGTTGCAACGCCAGCCCGAGAAAACCCAGGACTAACCACAGCAGAACCACTGCTCCCACAACATCGATTGGCAAAATGCTAAATATGTCCATCCCGAATTTTGGTCTGCCTCACCCTTGCCCGCAAGGCGCGATTCTACTCCCTCTGCCCCATGTGCTCAACGGCCACCAGATGACTGCTTGACCGGTCAGTACACAACCTTCACATTTTCCGGTTGTAAGATGCCGCGCAAGTCGCTCATCAGCTCTTCGGCAAGCGTCACCTGCCAGGCCTCGCCCAGTTGCAACTGGCAGCTTGCGACTGAATTACCATAATTAATCATAACCTTACACTCGCCCTCACACCAAGGCTTGAGAATTTCCACGAGCTGATCAACACTTACATTGCCATTGCAGTTCAATTCAAGCCGCTGTGCAAAACGCGAACGCGCCTGGGCAAAGTTGAACAGCTCCTCACCGCTGACCCGAATGTTGCCGGAATACTCGTCCAGACTGGCTTTGCCCTCAACCACCAGCAACTCATCTTCCACAATCCACTGACGACTTTTCTCGTATTCCTCGTTAAACACGGTCATCTCGGTCTGCGCGTTGCCGTCGTCCAGCGT
Source organism: Burkholderiales bacterium (assembly GCA_038205615.1). Taxonomy (GTDB): domain Bacteria; phylum Pseudomonadota; class Gammaproteobacteria; order Burkholderiales; family Gallionellaceae; genus Gallionella. The sequence goes on from JBBRBS010000093.1 coordinate 6,247, forward strand.
GATGACCGCCATGCGGCCGCGCCGCGTCTGTTGCAAACGCAATCCGGACACGATACCCGCCAGCCTCACCTGCACACCGCGCCGTGGCGCATAGCCTCCGGCTCCGGCGCCGTTGCTCTTGCCGACGAAGGCCGGCGTCAGGTCCGCCAGTTTCACCTTGATGAAGTTGGCGAGCTCTTTTGCATATTCCTGATAGGGATGGCCGCCCAGATAGATCCCTAAGCTGATTTTTTCAAATGCTAGCTGTTCGCGCAAACTCCAGCGTGGCACGTCAGCCTTCTGCTCGATCAGCACGGCATCGGCGTCATCTTCGCCGAACAGGCTGTCCTGATTAATCGAACGTGCCTGCTGATCGGCGCTCGCCAGCGCCGCATCAACGCTTGCCATCAATGCTGCGCGATGGTCGCTGATCGCATCGAAGGCACCCGCTCGTATCAGGGTTTCAATGGTACGGCGGTTGACTGCGCGCTTGTCCACGCGGCGGCAGAAATCGAACAGATCCTTGAACGGGCCGGCGGCTCTTGCCTTGACGATACTGGCAATGGCCGCCTCACCGGTGCCCTTGATCGCACCCAGCCCGTAGCGTATCGTTTTTTCATCCGTGGGGGAGAACGCATAGCCTGAGCTGTTTACATCGGGCAGCAATATCTCGATACCCTGCTGCAGCGTATCCGCATAAAACGTGCGCACCTTTTCGGTGTTGTCCAGATCGCCTGACAGGGTCGCGGCCATGAACGCCGCCGGATGATGCGCCTTCAGATAGGCGGTCTGATAAGCCACCAGCGCATAGGCTGCCGAGTGCGACTTGTTAAAACCGTAACCGGCAAACATTTCCATCAAGTCGAACAGGCGGGTCGCCAAATCCTTGTCGATGGCCCTGTTGACGGCGCCGGCCACGAAGATGTCACGCTGACGCGCCATTTCTTCCGGGTCTTTCTTACCCATCGCACGGCGTAACATGTCCGCACCACCGAGCGTATAGCCGCCGATGATCTGCGAAATCTGCATCACCTGCTCCTGATACACGATCACACCATAAGTCGGTTTGAGCGATGCCTCAAGTTCGGGATGAAAATAATCTGCGGTGGCGCGGCCGTGCTTACGATCGACAAAGTCGTCGACCATACCCGACTCCAGCGGGCCGGGGCGAAACAGCGCGACCAGCGCGACGATGTCTTCAAAGGTGTCCGGCTGCAGACGCTTGATCAGATCCTTCATGCCGCGCGATTCGAGCTGAAACACGGCGGTGGTGTTGCATTTCTTCAGCAGATCGTAACTCGGCCGGTCATCCAGCGGAATGGATTCGATAGAGAAGGGTAAAGGGGAGGCTTGAGAAGAGGGAACGCTCGCCCCTGACTCTTGTTGAAGTCTGTGTATGTGCCGCACCGCCCAGTCGATGATGGTCAGCGTGCGCAGACCCAAAAAGTCGAACTTCACCAGACCGATCGCCTCGACGTCGTCTTTGTCGAACTGGCTCACGACACTCGCCCCCCCGTCGGCGCAATACAGCGGGCAAAAATCGGTGAGTTTTCCTGGCGCGATCACGACGCCACCCGCGTGCATGCCGACGTTGCGCGTCAAATCTTCCAGGCGCATCGCCAGCGCCAGCAATTCTGGGACACCCTCTTCACTCTCGGCGATGGCGTTGATCTCAGGCTCCATCTCGCGCGCTTTTTTCAGCGACACCGGTTTCACCCCTTCGAGCGGAATTGCCTTGGACAGTCGGTCGCACAGGCCATATGGGAACTCCATCACCCGTCCCACGTCGCGGATCACCGCCTTGGAGGCCATCGTGCCGAACGTCGCGATCTGTGACACGCAAGCCGCGCCGTACTTCTGCTTCACATAGTCGATGACCAGTTCGCGCCCGTCCTGGCAGAAGTCCACGTCGAAGTCGGGCATCGAGACCCGCTCAGGATTCAAAAATCGCTCAAACAGCAACTCGTAGCGCAACGGATCAAGATCGGTAATCAGCAGGCAGTAGGCCACCAGCGAACCCGCTCCGGACCCCCGCCCCGGGCCTACCGGCACACCATTGGGAAACGCTTCGGAACGGTAGGCTTTCGCCCAGCGGATAAAATCGGCAACGATCAGAAAGTAGCCGGGAAAGCCCATCTTGATGATGGTATTGATCTCGAACAACAACCGTTCATGGTACTGCGGCAGTTTTTCCGCGCGCTCGATCTCATCGGGATAGAGCTGCGCCATGCGCTGTGCCAGCCCACGCTCGGACTCACTGAGCAAAAAATCATCCAGACTCTCATTATCCGGCGTCGGGAAATCCGGCAACTGGGGTTTTCCCAGCACCAGCGTGAGATTGCAGCGCCGCGCAATTTCGACGCTGTTTTGCAAGGCCTCAGGCAAATCGGCGAACAGTTCACCCATCTCAGACTGGGTCTTGAAATACTGCTGGGGCGTGAATGCCTTCTCGCGTCGTTTATCGTTGAGCACATAGCCTTCGGCGATGCACACCCTGGCTTCATGGGCCTTGAAGTCCTCGACGCTCAGAAACTGCACCGGATGGGTTGCCACCACCGGCAAGTCGAGCTCGGAGGCTAACAGCGTCGCGGTTTGCACATACGATGCCTCATCAGCGAAGCCCGCGCGCTGCACCTCGATGTAATAACGGCTCTCGAACAGCCCGCTCCATTCATTGGCGAACTGCCGGGCCTGCGCCGCATTGCCCGACATCAGCGCACAGCCCACATCACCCAGATGCGCGCCGGATAATGCAATTAAACCCACGGTGCCTTCCTCGCGAAACCACTCGCGGCGCAATTCGGCACGCTCGCGATACTGATTGGTCAGATAGGCACGCGAGAGCAGACGGCACAGCCGCAGATAACCTTCGACCGACTGGCAGAGCAACAACATCCGATAGGGTTTGTCACGGTCGGCTTCATTGGTGATGAACACATCAACACCCGCGACAGGCTTGATACCTTTGCCGCGCGCCGCCTTGTAAAACTTCACCAGCCCCGAGAAATTGGACAGGTCGGTCAGCGCAAGGGCGGGCATCCCGTCGGATTTGGCGGCTGCAACCGCCTCATCGATA
>JBBRBS010000094.1:0-9258 GCA_038205615.1 Burkholderiales bacterium
CTGGATTGACTACGGTGCAGATGTTTGTGATCAGGGTCTGGATGCGCGCATTACTCACCGCTGTATCGGCTATAAACGTGTTAAACGCGGTGTTCATTGCAGTATCCAGCACGGTTTGGGCCGCAGAGATGGTTGCAGCATTCTCAGTGCCAGTTTGAAATGCGGCCTGCTCAAACGTGCTGAAAGCCGTTCGCATCGCGGTGCTCAACGTGGTGGCCGCTGTCTGGAATTGCGTGACATCGGCACCGGTAGCACCTAGGGTGGTCAGCGCTGCTGTGTATTTTTCAATAACACGGCTGGTTTTCGATTTCTGTATGCCGCTGCCGACGCTGGTGTTAACTCCCTGTGCGGTCGTGGCTGTCAAGGTTCCAGCTGTTACGGCAGCCTGAATGGCCGGAACCGCAATCGCACCCATCGCATTGAATGACTCGAGAATGTAATCCTGAGGGAAGCCGGCTGTTGTCGCCGCCTTGACCAGAATCTCCATCAGCAGGCCGGAGGCTTCGCCACGCTTGGCTGCATCCGCCGTATTCGCGGTTGCATCGACAGAATCCTTGATCAGCTTGGAATAACCGCTGTTGACATCGCTAAGTTGGGCAATGATGGCGCTACGATATGCGGTAAGCTGGGCCGCTGTCACGCCGCGTGTTGTCGTCAGGTGATCGGTAAAACCGCCCGTGCCTGAGATTGCATTTTTTACGATGGTGGCCAACGTGGCGAGTTCGGCAGAGCTAATTCCGGTGCCGCGCACGACAGTCAGCCCGAAAACTGCGAGGATAGGGTCATCGGTTCCTGCGGCCAGAAATCCTGCTTTGAGCGCCTCGGTTTGTTTGCTGGTGACGGGCGATACGCCAAGCGGCAGGGTTGTCCCCGCTACGGCGCAAGGTGCCATTCCGCTTTGGGCTACAGCGCCCGCGTTATCCTTGACAACGACCGTCATGAAGTTGCAGGTTGTATTATCCGGGACGCCTGTCAAGGAAAAAGTGATCTTCCCGGTACTATCTGCAATAACAGCCGATGAGGTATTCAAGACCGTTTCAGTGCCGTTGCTGTTGATTTTTCCGATGGTTACCGTATAGCTGCTACCGGCGGTGAGTGCGTATGCCTGGCTTCCTGTCATCAGCATGACGGCCAAAGCAAGCTTCGATAAAAATAGCTGTTTATTCAAAATCATGATAATTCCCCTAATGTTTTTAGTAGATTTGACTTGATTTGACTTGAAACTGTATTTCTTATTTGGCGCTGCCCGATGCACCTGTGGTCGTTCCACCTGCGGCACCGCCGCCTCCGCCACAACCTGTCGTTAAGCTCAAGGCCGCTACCATCAAAACAGTTCCACATGTTTTAAGCAAAATTTTGATCATTTGATGCTCCCATTGATTTAGTTGTTGATAGAATGAACCGTGTGTCTGTTGTTGCATCGCGATTGTAGTCCTAAATTTACGCAAAGGGTGCTTGCAATGTTAAATTTTCCATACACCGTCTCTTTAGATAGTTTTGATGAGTTTGGCGTATAGTGGCCAACATAAAAATATGTATGTTCGGTGGCGCACAGAGTGTGTCTTTTGGACAGGTATACTGCACCGCGGTTGATCGGAGAAGTTATGCAGTTGCTAGGGATACGGGAAATGTCATTGCGTACAAACGGTGCAAATGAAGCCGCATGGCGTGCATTCATGTGGCGCATGCTGGCTGTGTTGGTGATCGGTGCACAACTGGCTCACTGGACTTGGGTGTTGTTCGCGCCAAACAGTGCGCAGCTTATACCGGCGGCATTGCCTTCTGCGGACTTTCAGAGCGAACACCTGTTTGGCAACGCAACGGTATCGGGTGTCACCGTTCAGACTGCGTTGCCCAATGTACGGCTGGTCGGGGTGTTTGCCGGGACGCCGGGTTTTGCTGTATTCGAATTTGATGGCAAGCGTCAAGTGGGGCTGGCAGACGGCCGGGAGGTCGTTGCGGGTGCCAAACTGGTGGAGGTGGCGATCGACCATGTCGTGATCGAACGTGGTGGTGTGCGCCAGGAAATGCGGCTGGCCGGAAAAATACCGGCAACCGGCAATACTGTTGCATTACATTAGGTCCGCCATCACCAATCTGAAATGCCAGCCAGGCGAGATTAAATTGTAAAGAAATTCAGTAACGCATACGGTTTCGAATGAATTGTAAACTTTGCAAGGGGTATTTGATGAGGGTATGGTTGGCACGACTGGTGTTGTGCGGTGTGTTGGCGTTGTCGTCCGTTGCGATTGCGGCGGAAGATCAGGTGTCGCTGAATTTCGTGAATGCCGATGTCGAAGAGGTGATCAAGGCCGTGTCGCAAATCACCAAACGCAATTTTCTGGTCGATCCGCGCGTGAAGGGGACGATCAATATCGTGTCGGCCACGCCGATTCCAGCTTCGTTAGCCTACGATACGTTGTTGTCGGCCTTGCGCCTGCAGGGCTTTGCAGCGGTGGAGTCGAACGGCGTGACCAAGGTCATGCCGGAGGCGGATGCCAAGCTGTATATACCCGGCATCAGTGACAAGGCCAGCGGCGACAAGCTGGTGACGCGGGTTTTCATGCTGCACCACGAGTCGGCGGCGCAACTAGTGCCTATCCTGCGGCCATTGATCGCACCCAATAATATCGTGGTGGCTTATCCTAACAATAACGCGCTGGTCGTGACCGACTACGCCGGCAATTTGAAACGGATCGAGCAGATCGTGGCGATGATCGATCAGCCTCATGACAGCGAAGCGATCGTGATTCCGGTGAAATACGCTTCAGTAATGGATGTGGCGCAAACCATCAACCGGCTGATGCTGGACGGTTCGGTGATAGCGACGGGCTCTGCCGACTCGAGTCAGCGTTTCATGCTGATGGCGGATGCGCGAACCAACAGTCTGCTGCTTCGCACAAATAGTCCTGAGCGCATCAGCCGGGTCCGTGAGTTGGCAGCCAAACTGGATGTGCAGACCAGCGCACCGGGCAATATTCATGTCGTATATCTGAAAAATGCGGAGGCGGCCAAGCTGGCAGTAACCCTGCGCGCGGTGCTGAGCGGTGACACGTCTGCGGTGGCCGCAGTAAACACACCGAGCACACCGAATGCCCCAGGCACCCCGGGAGCACCGAGCACACCAGTAGCAGCGAGTGCAGTGCCGTCAGGCGGCGGCATGATACAGGCGGATGCGGCCTCAAATGCCTTGATTATCACAGCCTCTGACGCGGTCTATAACAACCTGCGCGCCGTAGTGGAAATGCTGGACGTACGACGCGCGCAGATTTTCGTCGAGGCGTTGATCGCGGAAGTAACGGCAGACAAGGCGGCAGAATTCGGTATACAGTGGCAAGCGCTGAACGGTATCAATAATCCGGGTGCCAATGTGATCGGTGGTACCAACTTCGGCACGACCGGCAATATCATCACGGCGGCGGGTAACATCGGTACGGTCGGTCAGGGCCTGAATATCGGTGTTGTCAAGGGAACGACCACGATTCCGGGGCTGGGTACGGTGCTCAATCTGGGCATGCTGGCGAAATTTCTGGAAAATGACGTCAATGCCAATATCCTGTCCACGCCTAATCTGCTGACGCTGGATAACGAGGAGGCCAAGATCATCATCGGCCAGAACGTGCCGTTCATTACCGGCAGTTATGCACAAACCGGCAATGCAGCGACGGCCTCGCCATTCCAGACCATAGAACGCAAGGATGTCGGGCTGACATTGCGTATCAAGCCGCAAATATCGCAAGGCGGCACGGTCAAGCTGCAGGTATATCAGGAAGTATCCAGCGTGCAGACTCAGACTATCAATAATGCAGCCGGCGTGATTACCAATAAGCGTTCGCTGGAATCCACCGTGCTGGTCGATGAAGGTCAGATCATCGTGCTGGGCGGCCTGATTCAGGACTCGGTGAGCAACGGTGAGGACAAGGTGCCGCTGCTGGGCGATATTCCCGGACTGGGCAACCTGTTTCGTCATGAGATCCGCCGTCGTACCAAGACCAATTTGATGGTGTTCATCCGTCCGTATGTGCTGCGCGACAGTCAGGCGCATCAGGGATTGACTCAGGACAGGTACGATTATCTGCGCGGCGAACAGCAAAACGGGCAGTTTCCTTCCCGTTTCATGTTACCTGATATGAAAGCACCGACCTTGCCGCCGCTGAGCCTCAAATCCGATTTGCCTGCGGTGAAGCCGTGAGCGGCAGCGTTAATCATGAGTGCGGCGGACTGAACTGAACATGGAGACCCCTGTCAAGATTTTCCTGAAAAAGATTCCCTATTCGTTTGCCAAAAGCCGTGGGGTGTTGTTGCTCAATGTGATGCCTGACGGCGTTGAAGTCAGCGTGCGCGCGGATGCGGCGCCTGGCGTGCTGGCCGAAGTGCGCCGGGTGCTGGGCGTGCCGGTACAGGCCTCGATGGTGTCGGTTGAGCAGTTCGAACAGGCGCTGGCCGCAGCCTACGGGCAATCCGAGGGGTCGGCAGCCTCGATGGTGGACGATGTCGAGCAGGACATGGATTTATCCCAGCTGGTGAACGATTTGCCGAAAATAGAGGATTTGCTGGACGCCGACAGCGATGCGCCGGTGATCCGCATGATCAATGCGCTGCTGACCCAGGCCGTGCGCGAAAACGCCTCGGATATCCACATCGAGCCGTTCGAAACCCGTTCGGCCGTGCGCTTTCGTGTGGACGGCACGCTGAAAGATGTGATTGAGCCGCACCGCGCCTTGCACGCGGCGATGGTGTCGCGTATCAAGATCATGGCGGAACTGGATATTGCCGAAAAGCGCTTGCCACAGGACGGCCGCATCACGTTAAGACTGGCCGGAAAACCGGTCGATGTGCGCGTCTCAACTCTGCCCACAGGGCACGGTGAGCGCATCGTGCTGCGTCTGCTGGACAAGGACGCGGGACGGCTGGAGTTGACCCGGCTTGGGATGGAAGGCACAACGCTGGCGGCGCTGGATGCACTGGTTCATCAGCCGCACGGTATCGTGCTGGTGACCGGTCCCACGGGTTCCGGAAAAACCACCACGCTGTATGCCGCGTTATCGCGTATCGATGCCACCGTGACTAACGTCATGACGGTGGAAGACCCGGTGGAATACGATCTGGACGGCATCGGTCAGACGCAGGTCAATCCGCGTATCGATATGAGTTTTGCGCGCGCCTTGCGTGCCATCTTGCGTCAGGATCCTGACGTGATCATGATAGGCGAAATCCGCGATCTGGAGACCGCACAGATTGCGGTGCAGGCGAGTCTGACCGGGCATCTGGTGCTGGCAACCCTGCATACCAACGACACGGTCAGCTCAATCACGCGTTTAACCGATATGAATGTCGAACCCTTTTTACTCGCGTCCAGTCTGCTCGGCGTGCTGGCGCAACGTCTGGTGCGCACGCTATGTGTCCACTGTCGCCAGTCTTATCAGCCGGATGCGATTGAGCTGGCGATGTTCGAATCTGACAATACGCCGATGCAGCTGTACAGGCCGACCGGATGCACTACCTGCAATCACACCGGCTATCGCGGTCGCAGCGGTATTTACGAGTTGCTGACGGTGGACGATGGCCTGCGCCATTTGATACACGACCATGCATCCGAGCAGGACTTGCGTCAGTATGCGATGCAACACGGCATGCACAACTTGCGTCAGGACGGCATGAGGCTGGTTGCATCCGGTGTCACGTCGCTGGAAGAGTTGTTGCGGGTCACTCGCGACTAACGGGCATGTTAATAATGAAATCAGGTAATTCATTAGACCGTCATTCTGGTGCAGGCAGGAATCCAGCTAGAACAATCATTGAGTGCAGTGGACACAATTTAGATATTGTCTGTGATTTGCGTTGCCTGCAGCAGTCAGTCGGCTGATTGGTGCTTTTAAGAATGCTGTTTAATCAACTGGATTCCGGTCTGCGCCAGAATGACGTCTTTTTTCACATGGATTATTCTACTTAAATCATGGCGGCATTCAGTTATCAGGTGCTTGACAGTAAAGGCACGCTGCTGCGCGGCGTGGCCGAGGCCGATACCGTGCGTCAGGCGCGCGCGACTTTGCGCGAATCGGGCCTCACCGTCATGGCAATCGAAGCCGTATCCCATGATGCGATGCAGTCCGGCAGCGATGGCGGTTGGCAGTGGCGGCGCGGCAGATTGTCGGTCGCCGAATTGAGCCTGATCACGCGCCAGTTGGCGACCTTGCTGGACGCCAGTCTGACGCTGGAACAGGCGCTCAGTGCGCTGATCGAACAAAGCGAAAATGAAACGGTGAGTCAGGTGCTGGCCGGGGTTCGCGCCGAAGTGCTGGGCGGGCAGACGTTTGCAAAGGCGCTGGGGCGGTATGAGTCCATTTTTCCTGAACTGTATCGCGCGCTGGTCACCGCAGGCGAAGCGTCGGGTGAGCTGGGGCGCGTGATGTTGCGCTTGGCCGATTACACCGAGCAGCGTCAGGCATTGCGGCAAAAAGTTGTGCTGGCGTTCGTCTATCCTGCGATTGTCACGCTGGTGGCCGTGCTGGTGGTCGGTGGTTTGCTGGTCTATGTCGTGCCACAGGTGATAGGCGTGTTCGAGCAGTCGCATCAGACATTGCCTTTTTTGACCCGTTCGCTGATCTGGGTGAGTGACGCCTTGCAACACACCTGGGGTTATCTGTTTCTTTTGCTCGGGGCGGCCGGTGTGGCGGTGCACTTCGCCTTGCGTCAGCCGCGTCTGCGCTATCAGGCTCATCTTCGATTGTTGAAGTTGCCGGTGGCAGGGCGTCTGGTGCGTGGGGTCAATACCGCGCGGATGGCCAGCACGCTGGCGATTCTGGCCGGCAGCGGCGTGCCCTTGATGGCGGCATTGCATGCGGCCGCCGGCGTGGTCAACAATCTGCCGATGCGTCAGGCGCTGGATGAGGCCACCAAAAAGGTCAGGGAAGGCGCAAGCCTGAGCCGCTCGCTTGCGGTATCCGGCTATTTTCCGCCGTTGCTGGTGCATCTGATTGCCAGCGGAGAGGCGAGCGGAAAACTGGATGTGATGCTGGAACGCGCAGCGGAACAACAGGAACAGGAAGTAGGCAATTACACCTCAATCCTGACCTCTTTGCTCGAACCCGTGCTGATCCTGACCATGGGCGGCGTGGTGCTGCTGATCGTGCTGGCCATCTTGATGCCGATCATCGACATGAACCAGATGGTGCGTTGAACGTATCCGTCAGATTTAGAGCGAAATTTGATAGACGCCGGGCGTGGTTTCCGGGCCTAGGTGGTGCAGTAATTCTGCGAGCTGTGCTTCGGCTGCGGCCTGGGCCGTTCCGTTGAAATGAAATCCCTGAGCGCTCGACCAGTTGCCATGACCGTTTAACAGCAGCGCGCCACGCTGTGTACTCAGCACAGCACTCAGTTTTCCCTGAACGGCCCTGATGTCAATCTGATAGTCGCCCAGAGGGTGGACTGCCGACATCGCGGAGCCTGCCTTATTCCAGCGGGCCGTGGCGTTGCCTGTCAGCTTGTGCCCGGCGTAGGCGAGCTGCGGACTTTCAATGTCAAGATTGCCGCTAAATTGGGCGGGTTTGAGGTAAGGTGATAATTCGCCGATGACCCCGGCCGGCATGGGTAGAAAAAGATTGCTCAGAATGATTGATTTTCTGTCCAGCGTGAGCTCCATCGGCGTGGCCGACTCTAAGTTTTCCCATCCCAGCTTAGCTTTGAACTGACCTGCAAACCATGCTTGCGGTTTGACGTGCCAATTGAGCGTATGCAGGGCAATGCTCGTATCCTTGCCGGTATGCAAGGTGGGCGTGGCGCTGCCGTGCCAGATCGTACCTTGGCTGTTGGATAACGACAGTCGACCGTCGCTTACGCGCTGAAGGGCTGCGTCGAGCAGGGATGCCGGTGCCGTCGCAACTAACAAACCGACAAAGTACGCAGCGGAAAATGGCAGCAGATAGCGCGTTTTAATCACAGCGCATTGCCGTTGGTGAAGGTGGCTTTGACAGCGACCATGCCCGGTTCCGCAAGGCGCGTGATGGAGACGGAATCGACGCGGATGTGTTGCGATGTTTGTAGTTCGCGCAGCCAGATCAGCCATTTTTCAAACGATACGGATGTCAGGGTAACGCGCACTCCGTTTGGCTCCTGAGGGGCTATGCTCGTCAGTGCGTCGCGCAACTGATGGCGGGTAGCCGACTCCTCGACGGCCGCCTTGACGGCCAGTGCATCCATCACAGCCAGTTGCGGACGATGACGCAACTCTTCGATTTTCACTGCAGCCTGACGCATTTGTTCAGTCTGCATGCGAAGTGTTGGCAGTCTTGCCTGCAATTTTCCGACGGCATTATGCGCGGGTTGCCACAGCAACAAATAGGCCAACAGCGGCAGAATAAATAGCGCACCGATGAGTATGCCACGGCGTTCAGGCAGCGGGCGCGCATCCCAGTGTTGCTGGCGAAGCGCCGTCAGACGTGCTTTGATCATCGCAGTCCCTCCTGTGAGAGTGTCATTTTGGCCTCAATGCCATCGCCCAAATCGTGCAGGTCGCCGATGCGAACTCGCAGACCAACGTGTTGCAGCTTTTGTTCGATGGTGTGTAATTCGGCTGCGTTGGCGAGTTTGAGGTCGAATTCGAGTTTGCCCGATTCATAGCTCAAACTGCGCACGGTGTTACCCAGCGAGGGCGTTACCCTGTCCAGCATGGAGATGAAATCGGTATCGTCAGCCATCCCGGTCGCATGGCGCAAGCCGGCCAGCTTACGTTGCGTTTGCAGCGGCGCATCGACCAGCGTGCTGTCATCGCCGAAGATGCCGCTGAAAAGATGTTCCACCTGTAGGGTTAGCACCTGCTTGTCACGAGCCAGCATGGCCCATTCGATATGCGTGGCAACGACCTCGATCGCCAGGGCTGCCAGCAGAATAAACAGGGCAGGGCGCAGTTTTGGCAAGCCGTCAAACAGGCGCATGGGGGGCGTGAACTCACCCCACAGTAAATTGGGTGTTGCATCGCTGATGGGGGCGGACCGCCAATCCCATACATCGCCTAATACTAAGGGTGTCGACAAATCCCATGCAGGCAAGGCCGCGCCGGACCCGGATTCAATATAACGCAGCTCGATCTGGTGCGGCGCATTGACGGCCGCTTGCGTCAGGCTGAGCTGCAGAGCCAGTGGCGGTGTTTCATGATTGCCATTATCGAGCGCCAGTGCGGTGGTGTCAGAGGTGCGCAAGAAACCATGGTGACCATCCCAGACCAGTGTCCAGGAATCCGCCGGCAAGACGGGCATCATC
>JBBRBS010000095.1:0-9190 GCA_038205615.1 Burkholderiales bacterium
ACCAGACGCACACCGGCAGGTTTCACGTAATCCATCACGATGTCACGCACCCCTATCCAGGCGTGATAGTACAGACTGAACAGAAACAGCAAGGCGAAAGCACGCACAGGCTGGCTTGCGAACAAGCCGGTCCAGCCGTCGTAACCCGGATCAGGGTGCAGCACCAGATAGCCACCCAGCGCCAGCGAACCTGCCGCCATGACCACGGCCGTGACGCGCTGAACCAGCCAGTCGCGCAGTCCGTAATGAGCACCGACAACGACGCGGCTTACCATAGCTGTGCTCCTATTGAAATTGTTAACAGCAAGCTTGCCAGCAGCACGATTTTACTGCTGTCACGCGCCTGTTTGAGGTTACTCACATAATGCAAGTCGATCGCCAGATAGCGCAGGCCGGCACAAAAGTGATGCAGAAAAGCCCACAGCAAGCCCAGCAGCATCAGCTTTGCCGCAGGGTGCGCCAGCATATCCATCAGCATCCTGTAGGTGACGCTGGATCGCAGGCTGTATTGCAGCATCAGCAACAGCAACGGGAGTGCGAAAAACAGGGCAAGACCGCTTACGCGATGAAGAATGGAAATCAAACCGGGAAGCGGCAATTTGATCAGATGCAGTGCAAGGTGCTTCGGACGTTTTTTGAGCATTACCAACCTTTGCCATGACGAAGAATACTGGCTGGCATGTTACACCTTTTGCATAGCACCACCAAAAGTTCTATGATGCTCACACGCCGTCATCCAAGGAATCAGACATGAAAGCCCCCGTACGCATCACCATCACCGGCGCCGCAGGACAAATCGGTTACGCGGCCCTGTTTCGCATCGCCAACGGTGACATGCTGGGACGCGAACAGCCGGTCATTCTGCAATTGCTGGACTTGCCTCAGGCACAGGCCGCATTGCTTGGCGTGATGATGGAACTGGAGGATTGCGCATTCCCGCTGCTGCAACAGGTCATCATCACCGACGATCCCAAGGTCGCATTCAAGGACACCGAAATCGCGCTGCTGATCGGCGCACGTCCGCGCAGCAAGGGCATGGAACGCAAAGATCTTCTGGAGGCCAACGGCGCAATTTTCTCAGCCCAGGGCAAATTGCTCAACGAATATGCGGCGCGCCACGTCAAGGTGCTGGTGGTCGGCAATCCGGCCAACACCAATGCGCTGATTGCAATGAGCAACGCACCGGATCTGGACCCGCGCAACTTCACCGCGATGATGCGTCTGGATCACAACCGCGCCATCGCGCAGGTCGCACAAAAGCTGTTCCAGCCGATAAGGGACATCAAGAAGATGATCATCTGGGGCAACCATTCCGGCACGCAATACCCGGATCTGGATCATGCCGAAATTCGCGGCCGGCAGGTTCGTGAGCTGCTACCTGATCAGGACTGGGTCGAAAATGAATTCATCCCGACCGTGCAAAAACGCGGTGCGGCCGTCATCGAAGCGCGCGGCTTGTCGAGTGCGGCGAGTGCGGCCAATGCGGCCGTCTCGCACATCCACGACTGGGTGCTCAGCTCCCACCACAATGACTGGGTTACGATGAGTGTGCCGTCCGATGGCAGCTATGGAATACCTGAAGGCGTGATCTACGGTTTCCCGGTGACCTGTCGTCACGGTCATTTTTCCATCGTGCAGAATTTGCCGATCAGCGAACTGGGACGCCGCCACATGATCGAGAGCTATCGCGAACTGGCTGATGAACGCGAACATGTGAAACATCTGCTGGGCTGAGTCGCGGCCGGTTTACCGGCCGGCTCGATATAGATACAATTTATTTTAAATCAATATGTTACAAAAAATACCCTTGCCGGGCGGTCAGCTTGACGCCGGGCAACGTTGCAATAACTGCGCCCACTACTACATTACCCACGATGCCAATTTCAGATACGGCTGCCGCGCGCTGGATTTCAAGAGCCAGCGACAGCCGATTCTGGATGTCATAGAAGCATCCGGCCAGCCTTGCCATTACTTCCAAAAACGGGGCTCGGCACCACTCTGACTGCCTGCTGGTGTAAAATGGCCGTCTTACAGGAGACATCCATTGGAAAATCTATACAACATCCTTGGCGTATCTCCGACTGCGACGCTCGAGGAGATCAAGAAGGCGTACCGTTCTCTTGCCATGCGCCACCACCCGGACAGGAGCACGCATCCGGGCGCCGTTAGCCGATTCAATGCCATCAAAACGGCGTATGAATTGCTGTCCGACCCGAAAAAAAGGGCCGAATACGATCAGAGTCTGAACAACCGTATCATCATCGATCCTTCGAGTGAAGCGCTCATGCTGTGGCGCTCACTATTCAATCGCTGCGGAATTATGCTGCCGCCCGACTCATCACGTTAAGATCAACTACCATGAAAAATATACATCCCGAATTCGCTTACCAGTCTCGTGAGCTTGGCATCCAGATTGAAGATACGCTGGGCGATCCGCCTGACCGTAAAACCTACGCAAAAGTCGTCAACTCGTTAATTGACGAATTTTCTCAGGGCTCGGAGATCGACGATGTGAATCTGTTGAGCTTCGCACTGGTCGATTATCTGCGCTTCAACGATCCTGCCGCACTGCTGAGCCAATGCGGTCAATATGACTCGGGCGATACTGAAAAAGTGCTGGCTTCGGTGTCATGTGACGATGCAAAAGCCGATCTTGCCGTCATCTGCGTTGCCGAGTCCAATCCGGAATTGGCGCGCCGCGCCATCCTCACCGCCTTCTTATACAAGCACCCGAAACGCTGGTCTGAAGAGGACCATTCGCTGGAGAGCCTGCAGAAGAGCGAGGGCGGCGATGACGAGGATGAAGATCAGCTGAGCGCAGGACACGACATTGAGCATTTGTTCGACGCGAACGGAGACAAGAATGACCGATAAAACCAACCTGCCCGCCATCAGCCGACAGGTCACTGAACTGGTTTTAGCCGGCTCAACCGACCATGCCGAGGAAGCCTTCAACGATACGATCGAACAATATGGCGATCTGGCCGTGGTTGAAGTGCTCGAAGCATTGTCACCGGAAGTCGCCTCCATGCATCTGTCCGCCTTCGACGGCGGCAAGCTGTCATTGGCAACGCTGCTGATTTCGCCCGCTGCATGGGCGCAAAGCCTGGCTTTCTTCGCCGCCGTATGGAGCGAGGACAAGATCGAAGACGAGCCGGAATTTCTATCCGAATCCCTGTTCGCGCACATTCACGGCGTGTTATTCGCCAGCGACGACCTGGAGCGGCGCGCAGCGTTGATCCACGAGGCGCTCTCCACCGACTGGGGGACGACGGCATTTGCCGCACTGTTCTCGACCGCCATCGAGGAAATCATCGAGTTGGCCAATGATATCCACGCACGCGGTGCTTTCATCGGTGGCCAGACGACGTCCGATCACGACATCATTCCGTTAGCCTTGGCCATTGCGCGCACCGATGCAGATGCCTGGGACCGTGTGCTGTTTGAACTGTTTCCCGACTGGCAGCCGGGTGAGAATGAATTACATGCACGGCCTGACGAGGATCAGGAGGAGGAATACGGTTACGAATACGCGACCCCTCGCACCACTCAGGAACTGCTGCTACGATTGCGCAAACAAGTGCCAAGCAAAGCAATCAGCACGCCAAAACCGGGCGCACGCCCGAGTCTGGGCGAGGATATTTTTGCGTGATCGTCATTAACGCAAATCTGCGCAGCGAATCTTCACCGCCCCTCGCACTCTTACGGCAGAGGGCGCGAGAGAAGGGCGCGCATCCATGAAACTTGCCAGCATCGAAACGCGCCAGCCCCATCTGGTGCGAGTTCTGGAAACACTCGCACAGAGTCCGGGGGAGACCGCAGAAACACTGCTCGATGAGCTTGCCGGCATCACGGTGCTGGTCGCGCGAAAATTCACCAATGACAGAACGGCGGACGGCCTGCTCGAGGCGTTTTACCTGACGACAGGATGCGTCTCGCTGGGCATCAGTCTGGCCAACATCCCGGACAGCGATGAGTCCAGACTGGCTTTTCTGCTGCATCACGGTGCAGAACAGGTATTCCAGGCGGGCTTCCGGCACATCAAGGAATTGGCCGGCCTGCCCTGCTACACGCTGGTTGCGGATTTCGATCACGATCCGTACATTCAACAGCGCAATATCAAGGCGCTGTTCTCGGAGCTGTGCCACGCCGATCCGAACTCGGCATGGACAGGCGACGACAGCTACAGAAATGAGCTGCTTGCCCGTCGGGAAAACCAGAACATTGTTGAGTGCGCAAAATGGTTGCGCAAACACCACTGCGCGGGCGCCATTAAAGACATCGACCTCGACGCCAATGCAGTGATCGCCATCGCGATTATTTTCGCGATCCTGGGTGACAATCGTATCGTTGCTCGCACCGGACAAAAAGAGATTGAGAACCTGATCCGCCGCGCCCGTGAAACGCTGCCGGATATCGAGGCTGGCTGGCGCAAGCTGCTCGACAAAGTCCCGCCTGAGTATCAACCCGTGTTGCGTTCACACATGGACGAATACAAGAACACCATCGTCAAAAAAATCCTCTCCAAGACCAAAATCAAAACCGTCGTCACCGAGATACAGGATTGTTACGCGGGCACAGAACAGGATGTCGATTACGACTGACCTGACAGCCTGTCTAAATTTAGTAAAAAAAGGCAGGGGTGTAAATAAATTTCATGTCAAATTGATTTTGTTTGGCGTATTCTCTCGAGCATGTTTGAGAGGAGATTGTCATGCCTGCCATCCGTCCGCCTGCTGTCGCAGGACTGTTCTACCCCAGTGACCCCGGTGAACTCTCACTAGAAGTGCAGACATTCTTGGCCGGGGCCAGCTCGTTTGACCTGATTCCCAAAGCGCTGATCGTGCCACATGCCGGCCACATCTACTCCGGCGCCATTGCGGCGAGTGCCTATGCCACGCTGCGCCCGATCGCAGCACACATCCGGCGTGTGATACTGCTGGGCCCCACCCATCGCGTTGCGGTGCGCGGTTTGGCACTGCCCGGCGCGGAGGCATTCGACACGCCGCTGGGACGGGTAAAACTGGACAGCGACGCTGCCCGCACCATCGCCCACCTGCCCCAAGTCGTCGTGAGCGCCGAGGTTCACGCGCTCGAACATTCGCTGGAGGTGCAACTGCCGTTCCTGCAAAGCGTGCTGGGTGCCTTCACGCTGCTGCCCCTGGCGGTGGGGATGGCCAGTGCGGAAGAAGTCGCCGAAGTGCTGGAATGTTTATGGGGTGGTGAGGAGACGCTGATTGTCATCAGCTCGGATCTCTCGCACTATCTGCCCTACGCCACAGCCCGGCGCGTGGACAATGAAACCGTGCAGGCCATCCTGAACCTGGAGGAACCGATTCCGCACGACCGGGCCTGCGGCGGCACACCGGTCAGCGGCCTGATTCTTGCGGCGCGCCAGCATCACTTAACTCCGCATTTGCTCGATCTGCGCAACTCGGGCGACACGGCAGGATCACGCGATCAGGTGGTAGGCTATGCCGCACTGGCATTTACCGAGGAGGAAAGCCATGTCTCAGCCCCTGTCTCCTGACGTAATCCCGCCACGCGAGCAGCACGCCGACGCACGAGGAGAAATATTGCTCGCCGTCGCGCGCGCCGCGATTTCTAGCGCGCTGGGACTTCCACAGAGAGCCGATGAAACGGCAGCGTGGCTCGCAGAGCCGGGCGCCTGTTTCGTCACGATCACCCAGCAAGGTCAGCTGCGCGGCTGTATCGGCTCACTGGAAGCGCACCGTTCACTGCTCGCTGACGTCAAAAGCAATGCCGTATCGGCCGCCCTGTACGACACGCGTTTCATGCCGCTGACAGCCGGAGAACTTGAGATCACCCGCATCGAAATCTCGCTGCTGACGCCCACTGAGCCGATGGTGTTTCAGGATGAAGCCGACGCCCTGTCGCGGTTGCGCCCCGGCATCGACGGCGTGGTGTTCGAATATGGCCGGCACCGCAGCACGTTTTTGCCGCAGGTATGGGAGCAGTTGCCCGATCCTCGCCAGTTCATGGCGCATCTGAAAATCAAGGCGGGGCTCCCCGACACTTTCTGGGATGAAAGCGTCAAACTGTCGCGTTATTCCGTCAGCAAGTATTCCGAAAAACTTTTGCCGGGCACCCGTCCGAGCAACCTGTAGCCGGGCGGGCACCAGAAGGAGAAAAGAAATGGACGAGCCTATCAGCACAGCCGAACGTTATCCCGCCAAATACTGGCATCTGCTCGACGACGGCCGTATCCAGTGCGATCTGTGTCCGCGCGACTGCAAGCTTCACGACGGTCAGCGCGGTGCATGTTTCGTGCGTGGCCGGATTGCGGGCGCGATGGTACTCACCACCTACGGCCGGTCTTCGGGTTTTTGCGTCGACCCGATCGAAAAGAAGCCGCTCAACAACTTTTATCCGGGCAGCAGCGTCCTCTCGTTCGGCACGGCGGGCTGCAACCTGGCATGCAAGTTCTGCCAGAACTGGGATATTTCCAAATCGCGCAGCTTCGACAAATTAGCCGATCAGGCAAGCCCGGAAGCCATTGCGCACAGCGCCGAACAGATGGGCTGCAAGAGCGTCGCCTTCACCTACAACGACCCGGTGATCTTCGCCGAGTACGCGATGGATGTCGCCGATGCGTGCCACGCTCTGGGGATCAAGACCGTCGCGGTCACGGCAGGTTATATCCACGATCAACCGCGCCGCGACTTCTTTGCCAAGATGGATGCCGCGAACGTGGATTTAAAAGGATTCACCGATGAATTTTACGTCAAGCAATGCGGTGCACATCTGCAACCCGTGCTCGATACGCTCAAATACCTGTGCAATGAAACGGACGTCTGGGTGGAGCTGACGACCTTGCTGATCCCCGGCCTGAACGACAGCGAGGAGGAATTAGCGTTGATGAGCGCTTGGATCGCAAAGGAGCTCGGACGTGACGTGCCGCTGCATTTCTCCGCCTTCCATCCGGATTACAAGATGACCGACAGACCCTCCACACCGCCCGCAACACTGGTGCGGGCAAGACAGATCGCACTGGCGGCGGGACTGCGCTATGTCTATACCGGCAATGTGCATAACATTGAGGGAGATACCACGTTCTGTCCATCCTGCGGCAGCGCCGTGATCGTACGCGACTGGTATGAGATCGAACAGTATCGGCTGACCGAAGACGGGCATTGTCCTGACTGCCAGGCTGCAGTTGCCGGGCATTACGAAAAATTCACCAGGGCATTTGGCCGCCAGCGCATCCCGGTGATGCCAGTCTGAACCAGTCCGTGCCGCACGTGCTATCATTGCCGGTGCGGCGTCACAGCCTGCTTGCCATCTTACTGCCTTCATGACGACACCCCCAGACACCTCACTAGCTGCAAAAATTCTCCATGACGTTTTCGGCTACGCCACCTTTCGCGGCGAACAGCAGGCCATTGTCGAACAAATAGCCGGTGGCGGCGACGCGCTGGTACTGATGCCCACCGGAGGCGGAAAATCTCTTTGTTATCAGATACCTGCATTAATTCGCGCAGGCACTGGCATCATCATCTCACCGCTGATCGCGCTGATGCAGGATCAGGTCGATGCGCTGCGTCAGCTCGGCGTGAAGGCGGCCTATCTGAATTCCAGCCTGGCTGCCGACACCGCACGCGAAGTGCAGGGGCAGCTGTTGCGCGGTGAGCTTGATATGCTCTACGTCGCGCCCGAGCGCCTGATGAACGCCAACTTCCTGGGGCTGCTGGAGCGGATACAACAGCAGCATGGTCTGGCGCTGTTCGCCATCGACGAGGCGCATTGCGTATCTGAATGGGGGCATGACTTCCGTCCCGAATACCGCGAACTGACTATATTGCGGGAGCGCTTCCCGACGGTGCCGCGCGTCGCACTCACCGCCACGGCGGATGCCCCGACCCGGCGCGAAATCGTGGAGCGGCTCTCGCTTGAACAGGCGCGCCAGTTCGTCTCCAGCTTTGACCGCCCGAACATACGTTACCGGGTCACGAATAAAGACTCGGTGCTCAATCAGCTGCAGGACTTCATCGACAAGGAACATGCGAACGAGGCGGGCATCGTCTATTGCCTGTCCCGCAAACGCGTGGATGAAACAGCGGCCAAGCTCAAAGCGCTCGGCTGGGACGCCCTGCCCTATCACGCAGGCCTGGATGCTGCGACCCGCGCCGCCAATCAGAGCCGCTTCCTGCGCGAGGAAGGCGTGATCATGGTCGCCACGGTCGCGTTCGGCATGGGCATAGACAAGCCCAATGTACGCTTCGTCGCCCATATCGATCTGCCCAAGAGCATGGAAGGATACTATCAAGAGACAGGACGCGCCGGGCGCGACGGCCTGCCTGCCGATGCCTGGATGGCTTATGGTCTGGGCGATGTGGTCTCAATGCGGCAAATGTTAAGCCAGGGCGATGCGCCCGAAGAGCGCAAACGAGTGGAATTGCACAAACTCGATGCGCTGCTGGGATTTTGCGAATCCACCGCCTGCCGCCATCAGACCATCCTGCGTTATTTCGGCGAAGAACATCCGGGTAACTGCAGCGAGTGCGACAATTGCCTGACTCCGGTGCAAACCTGGGAGGCCACAAGAGAGGCGCAAATGGCCCTGTCCTGTGTGTATCGCACCGGACAACGCTTCGGTGTCGGACATCTGGTCGACGTGCTGCTTGGCAAAGAAACCGAGCGCATTACAAAATTCGGCCACGGGCAACTGTCCACCTTCGGCATCGGGACAGATCACACCGCACAACAATGGAGCAGCGTGTATCGCCAGCTGATCGCAGGCGGCTATCTTGAGTCGGACATCGAAGCCTATGGTGGCTTGTGTTTGACCGCTGCCGCCCGCCCGCTGCTCAGGGGCGAACAGAGCGTCTCACTGCGCCGCGACGCGGAACCTATCAAGCGAAAATCCGTACGCACCGAGAGCAGCGGCAAGTCGCGCGAACCGTTTGCCGGCGCCAATGAAGACCGTTTATGGCTGGCGCTCAAGGCGAAACGAATGGAACTGGCCCGTGAACAGGGCGTGCCACCCTACGTGATCTTTCACGACAGCACCCTGCTGGAAATGTTCGACCAGCGCCCCGGCAGCCTGACCGAGATGGGCCGTATTACTGGTGTAGGACAAGGCAAGCTTGCGCGCTATGGCGATGATTTCCTGAAAGTCATCGAAGACATGGCAAACCGCTGATCGTTATTCCCGCAAGTTGGCTGGTGT
>JBBRBS010000096.1:0-9086 GCA_038205615.1 Burkholderiales bacterium
GATGCTGACGCCTTGCAACAGGTTCACCGTGAACTGCGGATGAGCACGCTGCTGCGCGAATATACAAACGTGCAGTGGGCGATGAGCATCGGCCTGATTCCGCTGCTGCTGGCGCTGTTCGGGCAAATCTCACTGGTCTCGCCTGTCGCCAATGCGATCGCAATTCCGCTGGTGAGCCTGATCGTCGTGCCACTTGCCTTGCTGGGCGCTGCGTTGCCGACTGACGTGCCGTTATGGCTGGCGCATATTGCCATGGACTTGACGATGGTTCCGCTGCAATGGCTGAGCGATTTGCCGCAAGCGGTATGGACACAACATGAACCGCCAGCATGGAGCATCGTTTTTGGCATGCTGGGCGTGATATGGGTGCTGGCGCCTTATGGTTTTCCTGCGCGCTATTTGGGACTGCTGCTGATGCTGCCGATGTTTTTAAACCGCCCCGCGCCTCCAGCGACAGGCTCCTTGCGCCTGATTGTGTTCGATGTCGGACAAGGTTTGTCGGCAGTCGTGCAAACCCGCCATCACGCCCTGCTCTATGACACTGGGCCTGATTTCTCAGGCGACGCCGGCAACCTGATTCCCGGCCTGCGTTTCATCGGTATCAGCACACTGGACGGCCTGATTTTAAGTCACGACGATATGGACCACACCGGCGGAACGGCCTCTGTCCTGCAAGCGATGCCTGTCGACTGGATATTGTCATCGATGCCTGTCACCCGGTTAAAAACCGTCGCGTCCATCTCGAACGAGACCCGCCGCTGCCATGACGGGATGAGCTGGAACTGGGACGGTGTCCAGTTTGAAATCCTGCACCCTGATCGCAATAGTCTGGCAACACGTCCCCACGACAACAGTTGCGTATTGCGCATCAGCACAGGCTACCAACATATCCTTGTAGCAGGCGATCTCGAGAAGCGGGGCGAACAGCGCCTGCTTGAAAAACATGCCAGCCAGCTTCCCGCCAGTTTGCTGATCGCTCCCCATCACGGCAGTTTGAGCTCATCAGACACCGCGTTTGTCGCTGCCGTATTGCCCGACTACGTCGTATTCACTGTCGGTTACCGCAACCGCTTCGGCCATCCTGCGCCACAAATCCGGCAACGCTATCTTGACAGTGGCGCAACAGTGCTGCGCTCTGATCAGGATGGCGCGATTCTGGTTGAGATGAACGCACAAGAGCTCACCGTTGAGCGTTACCGCAATACGCACCAACACTACTGGACGCACAGGTCAGAATAAGCCTTATGCGGATCTGGCATAATTACCTAGACCTTCAGGCATATTGATCACAGGCCTAAAAGCTGCAACAGTGCACGCCTGTATTGCAGCGGAATAATCAGGAGGGTGATCATGCAAGAAACCCAACTTCTGTATCTATTGATGGCGCTGTCCATGGGACATCCTGCTGCTGATGCGCCAGCGCATTCTTCAGTAACTCAAACAACAAGAACCGTCACGCCGCAAAATCAATCCGCATCCATTCGCCTGATTTCGCTGCGATGCACACAGACGCACGATCTGAAATTAAGCAGCGATGAAGGCGGAGATTGCCGGATGAAGCCGTTTAAGTCCCTGCAATGACATAGTTCATACCTGTAAACAGGCTGCAACAGGGTTGGAGCCTGTACATGTCAGCCCAAAAGTTGTCTGTCATAGAAAACCGGTATAGCATGCACCCATCATGTCTCAGATTTACAATTGCGGGCCTGATTCTTGCATCAAAGGAGGTTTGACCAGATTGAAAAAATTCACCTTCCTTTTAATGATACTTGCCACCCTGCTACCCTTCACGACCAACGGAGCCGCGATGACCGATGCACCGAAACAACAAACCGCCTATCTTGCCGGCGGATGCTTCTGGGGCATGGAAGAGCTGGTCCGGAAAATCCCCGGTGTGCTCAAAACTGAAGTCGGCTATACCGGTGGCGACACACCCAACGCAGTGTATGAACAGGTCAAAACAGGACGAACGGGGCATGCCGAATCGCTCAAAGTCGTGTTCGACCCTTCAATCCTCACCTATCGACACCTTCTGTTCGAGTTTTTTCGCATGCACAACCCGACCACCCGCGACAAGCAGGGCAACGACACCGGCACACAATACCGTTCAGCGATTTTTTATCTGCATGAAGAACAGCATCGCACGGCGCTTGACGTCATCAAAACGGTGGATACCTCCGGCGACTGGAGGGCGCCTGTCGTCACAGAAGTGACACCTTTCAGGGCATTTTTCCGCGCCGAGGAATACCACCAACAGTATCTGGTCAAGCACCCTGCCGGCTATACCTGCCACTACATCAGGCGCCACAATCTGGGCGAGTAGTTCAAACCTGCCCTGTCAGGTTTCCTTGCCGTCAATTCTCGGCTGCAACAAAAACGGAATATAGCGCCAAGCAAGCAGCGCGAAACTGACTAACCAGCAGGCTGCTGCGAGGAATATCCAGCGCGTGTAGCCGGCTGAATCGAGCAGCGGCGCGATGAGACGGAATACGAACGCTGTCATCATCACCCACAAAACGAGTTTATCGATTGAGTCGAACACCACTGGCCTGCCGGTGTGTCCTTTGGTGATCCGGATCAACATCGCGGGGATGATCAGCCCGATCGCACCGAAGGTGAACACATGGATGGACAAGGAGACCGGCCATTGCCAGTGCATCGTCAGCCTGAAGAATTCAATCAGGAGTTGCGCGACGATCGCCAGATAACCGATGTACATGATGCCGATGTCCAGCCTGCGTAGCGCAAGCTGAGGTTTCCAGAAAGCGAAGCGCACCATCAGCATCAGTGCCGCGAACAGGGCAATGGCACCCGCCAGTGCTTGCGGCATGAACCCTGAAAAAACCAGCGACAAACCGAGCAGTTTGATCGCCTTATTAAGCGCCTGATTATTCAGTACTTCTACCCTGAACGCTCCCTTCATGAACTGGGATACGGTGCGTTCCAGCATCACCAGAAAAGCCATCCGAAACAAACCCACCGCCATGACCGCCCCTTCCTGGAAGTAATCCGCACTCAGCAGCAGGTTTTTGGCGACCAGAAACATCGGCAGAATCAGCAGAAAGAAGTAATTGTCGCGGTAAAAATCCTTGTCGCGGTTGCGCGCCAGCGTCCAGACCAGCATCAAGACGATGGAACCCAAAAACAGGTTATTTGAAAATCGGAACAGCAGTGCAGGCAAGATGCCTTCAAACCACATGCCGGCACGCTCGAGCAGCCAGGCGGCGACCAGGAACATCAAAGCCTGCCCGTGGTAGCCGCGCACCTTGACCCAGTTCTTACTTGCCGTCAGCAGGAAGCCGCCCAGCACCGCCCAGCCGAAACCGAAGAACATCTCATGTGCGTGCCATTGCACGCTGGCAAAAGAAGTCGCCGGCGCGGCAACTGTCCCGGAATAAATCAGCGCCCACAGCATCGGCAGCACGACGCCTGCCAGCATGGCCAGTGCAAAAAACGGGCGAAAACCCAACAGCCAGAGTGCGGATGATTTCATCGTAGTATGATTATTTTTCGCCTGAAACTGGCTTGACCCGCGCGCGCGGGGTGATGGATATTTTGACCGGCAGAGGCAGCAACGCTTTTTCCAGCGCGTTGCCGTTGACAACCAGATCAGCCAGCGAGGTTTGCCGCAATACCGAAAAGAACGCGCCGAGTGCCGCATCGAGCACCCCGCTCAGTCTGCACTCACCTGAAATCACACAATGGTTCTGAGCCGAAGCAAAGCATTCGACCAGATCGAAATTCTCTTCAGTGGCACGCAGTGCCTCTTCCACGGTAATCGATTCGGGTAAGCGGGCCAGGCGCACCCCGCCATTGCGGCCCCGCGTGCTTTCAATCAAGCCTTGCTTGGTCAGCTGATGGGATATCTTGACCATGTGGTTCTTGGAAACCGCAAAGCGGTCGCACGCCTCCTGTATCGTCACCTGCTCACCATAACGGTGCGCCAGATACATCAACAGTCGCAAACCAAGATCAGAATATTGTGTCAGTTTCATGCATGCCTTTTAAATTGTCGCTTGTCGTATTCTGTGCCATTCGCCGTTTTTGAATATCACTTCATAGCGCTGCCAGCGGGTAAAATTGGCCAGCGTGGAGGTAGCTTCCTCACCCACCCCGTCTCCCGCCACAACTTTATAAGTGACGTCTTTGCCCACACCTCCCAGGGATATGATCTTGCGAACCGACAGATCAGCCCCAAGTTCACCGTTGCTGTAATACAACCCTGCCGTGATTTGTTCGGGCTGATCGGACAGTTGCCAGGCATGTTTGACGGCCAGCCGGTATATCCTGGCCAGATCCTCTTCGCGGACATCGACATAAGAACCTGTCTCACTCAGCGCATAGGCAAAGTCGGCGTGATTCAGCTGATTATAGTTATCGACACGTGGCACTGGTTTGGCAGCGGGTACTTTTCTCAAACCGGCAGGATAGCGACGCTGCGGAAAAGCATAGTTCACAAGAACGGCCGCTACCAGCATGATGGCGGCGTTGAGCAACACCGGGGTCAGCACATACTGAAAACCCAGCGCATGCACTTGCGAACCGCCGATCACGGCAGTAATGGCGGTCGCCCCGCCCGGCGGGTGGATGCAACGCAGATAATACATTGCGCCTATCGCCAGGCCCACCGCCAGCGGTGCTGCGATCAGCAGGTTATCAATACCCTGTGCGCAGGATACACCGATCAGGGCTGAGACCAGATGACCGCCCAGCAACGGCCAGGGTTGCGATAACGGCCCGTTTGGCACGGCGAACAGCAATACCGCCGATGCTCCCATCGAAGCCACCAGCAGTGCTGCGCCCTGCAGCCCCAGATAATGTCCGCTGATCCACATGGTCAGCAAAATGCCGATGAAGCCACCGACGATCGAGATGACTTTCTCGGTGTGCCCCGTGGCATCGGCTCCCACGCCCAGCATTTTTATAAAACTCATGTTTGCACCGGTCACGTGAAAAAGTTAAAGGAAAATCAGATGCGTTTGAAGTTTATCGCAATCTGACCCGGTTCGCGGGAAACGTAGTTAATCTCAATCCCGTCGCCGTAACGCTGAGTTAACTGAGACAGCAGCGGGAGCGGATCGTGATCGTTGATGAAACTCATGGTCTCGCCCGGATTCAGGGAATCGAGCGCACCGAAAATGGCCGCATGGCGGAAGCGCTTGGCAACCCCGCGTGCATCGAAGGGATAGCATAAGTCAAAAGAGATGGTATTGGCGCAGCTGTGTGTCATGTCGGATTCCCGGAATTGATTAAATTTAAACAGTTAAAATCTGTGCGGCTATAAAATAGCACGCACAATATAACATGTATTAATTACACATGTTATATTGTGCGTATGCTTGACCTAATCGCATCACTAACCGAAGGTAGCGTTATGACCACTCTTGCCGGATACATGAGCACCGACCACAAAGCCTGCGACGAAGCCTTCGCCATCGCCGAGGAAGCCGCGCTTCACAGCAACGGGAGCCTGGCTGAATCCGCTTTCAGCACCTACCGTCAAGACATGGAACGTCATTTCCGGAGGGAGGAGGAAGTGCTGTTTCCGGCCCTGCTGGAGGCCGGCGGCCCGTCAGGCCCCGTACAGGTGATGCGCATGGAACACGCGCAGATGAACGAGTTGATCGAACAGATGGCGAACGCCCTGGCCTGCCAGGACAGCAATGAATACGGCGGCCTGTCCGAAACACTGCTGATCGTGATGCAGCAACACAATCTCAAGGAAGAGCAGATTCTCTATCCCCTGGCGGATCGCGTTCTGGCCGCAGCACGGGAGACACTCATCGTTCAGTTGAAGGCTGTTTAAGCAAAATGACTGAACTGGATGTACGCGGCCTGCCGCCTCCCGAACCCTTCGAGCAAATCATGCACGCATTGCAATTGCTGCCCGCAGATAGCCGTTTGCGCGTGCTGATACACCGCGAACCCTATCCGCTCTACGAAGTACTGGGTGACAATGGTTTTACCTGGCAGACCAGCGCATTGGCAGATGGAAATTATTCCATTCTGATCGGACGGACGGCGTGAAGACCGTCTCGCTCAGCACCGAACAGGCACCGGCAATTTCCGTGCCGCTGCGCTTCTTCGCCATCGCCCCGCTGTTTCTGGTGCTGGCCGCGCTGATCATCGCAATCTACGACACGAACCCGTTTGTCGACGCTCATTCCCCTGCGCTGCTTGCCGCCACGCACTGCATCACGATCGGTTTTATCGGGATGATCATGCAAGGTGCGATGCAGCAAATCCTGCCCGTAGTGATCGGCAGCCCTATGCCGGCCTCGAGGCAGATAGCCTGGCTCACCTTGTTGCCGCTGATTGCAGGCACGCTGTCGTTGTCGGCAGGTTTTCTGCAAGGTGCGCCGGCGCTGCTCAATCTTGCCTGGGTGCTGCTGGGATTCGGTTTTGTGGTGTTCATCGCTGCGAGCCTGATCTCGCTGTCCCGCGCCCCTGCGAAAACTGCCAGCAAAACCGCGCTGCTGCTCTCCGTCCTGGCACTCACCGTTGCCGTCATACTGGGTACATTGCTGGCACGCGGCTATGCGACCGGCATGCAGCTGGATTACGCAAAACTGGCGGCCGCGCACATCAGTCTGGCACTGGGCGGCTGGGTCACGCTGCTGATTATCGGCGTGTCGTATCAGGTCGTGCCGATGTTCCAGCTCACGCCGAACTATCCGCAAAGGCTGGCATCCGCCCTGCCCCCTGCCCTGTTCGCCTCCCTGCTGCTATACCTTGCCTCAAGCTGGCTGAATGCGCCGTTGCTGAGTCATATTGCCGAGGGTATATTCTGGGTTTTGGCAGTCGTCTTCGCGCTGACTACGCTTTGGCTGCAAAGCCGGCGGCGCCGCCGGGTTGCGGATGCCACGCTGAGTTTTTTCCGGCTCGGCATGATCTCGCTGCTGTGCGCCGCACTGTTATCAGCGGCAGCGTTGCTAATTCCATCCCCTGCACCTTTCAGGACGCTATCCGTTTCGGTTTTCATACTGGGTTTCGCGCTGTCCGTGATCCACGGCATGCTGTATAAAATCGTGCCGTTCCTGGTCTGGTTCCACCTGTTTCGCGGCGGCATCAAAAAAGGCGTGCCCAACATGAAACAAATCATCCCGGAAGTCTGGATGTGGCGGCATTTATGGCTGCATATCGCAACGCTGCTGGCCGCATTACTGACATCCGTCCGGGTTGAGGCGATCCGGCTGTTTGCAATCGGATTGGCATCTGAAGGCCTGCTGCTGTGCTTCGCGCTGTACACCGGCATCGCGGTTTACCGGCGCACGCTTAAAACATGTGTCGTCTCAGCATGAGTTACCTTATCCTTAAATCATTACACATGTCTTGCGCGGCCATCAGCTACGCGCTGTTCTTCCTGCGCGGCATCTGGAGTATGAATGACTCATCCCTGATGCGGCAGCGCTGGATCAGGATAGCGCCGCATATCGTCGATACGCTGCTGCTGACCTCCGCCCTCGCGCTGGCGTACAGCATCGGCCAATACCCGTTCGTCGACGCCTGGTTGACCGCAAAATTTTTGGCGCTGCTGCTGTATATCGTACTGGGTTCGATCGCGCTGAAATACGCCAAAAACAAGACCGTACGCATTTTTTTCTGGCTGGCCGCGCAAGCCGTGTTCGGCTATATCGTGCTGATCGCCATCAACCACAAGCCCTTCATAAATTGAGAAAGATATGATTTATTTGACATCCACCCAAGCCGCACCGAGCTTTGATGATCCGCTGCAAATGCTGCGCGCCTGCCACGAAAAGATCTTGCGGCAATGCGACACCCTGAAAAAACTGGCGGCACACCTGACAAACAACGGATGTGACGTGCAGGTTCAGCAGGCGGCACAGGGCATCCTGCGCTATTTCGATACGGCAGGACAATTCCATCATCAGGATGAGGAAGAAAACCTGTTCCCGGCCCTGCGCAACTGCACCGGCGTCGATACCACCCTGCTCGGGCGACTGCTCAGTGATCATGTGATCATGCTCGGCGCATGGGATGCGTTGCGCCCGGTGCTCGCACAACTCGCTGAAGAACAGAACGTAACACTGGATGCCTCCTTGGTCGAAAAATTCATCGACAGCTATACCGCACACATTGCGATTGAAAATGCAGAACTGCTGCCGATGGCAACAACCCTGCTCAGCCCGCAACAGGTCACCTTAATCGGCAAAAAAATGAGTGAGCGGCGCGGCGCAAAATTCCCGGGATCAGCCGGAGGCTAATTAACCTCCTCCACCTTGATCAGCACGGTACGCTCTTCATTCATCCGGGAGGTGCTGCGCGTGGTGATGGTTGAGTTGTCCGTACTGCTTTGCTGCCCGCCGCCGCCGACATTGATCCATTCGCCCAGACGGCCGGATACGATGCTCGACGTGTTTTGTATCCGGGTCGCCTGATAGTTACCCGCATTCTGGTTCGGGGCTAACGAGTCGTTCTGCGCACTGATCTCCAGCGTCACCGTGTCGCCGTGGATGCGCGGCAGCACATAGAAGCCGCTGGATACATCCCGGTACTGGGTCGTTTCAATCACCTGCGTGCCCCAGGCATTTTGCACCACCTGACGCTGCGGAACCGGCACGCTCTGACCGCTCTTCACCAGCGCGCGGTTGCCTTCGAGCACTTGCAGTTGCTGGGTCTTCTTGTCATCTTCGAGCGAACGGGTGCTGATGATCCGTGCATTCAAGCTATCCCGCCCTGCGCTGCCCGGTGCGCTGATGCGCGCATTGCCCACGCCGACGCTGCCGGAAATCTCAGTCAGGCGGGCTGCCGTATCGCTGTCGACATTCTGCATCACGGTGATTTTCAGGCTGCGCGGCAGCGTATCGATGCCTTCCAGCAAGCGCTTGATCTGCGCGATGTTGCGCGTTGATGCGCGCAGGATGAGCTGGTAATTCATGCCGCTGACCATTTCATCCTTGTCCAGCAAAGGCCTGATGACGGGTATCAGTTCCTCGGCATTGCGATGCTTGAGATTGATAATTTCGAGCTCACTGGCACAGGCAGCCGTGGTCAAAAACAGACAAGTTATCAATAGAATCAATATCTTTTTCATAATTCTCCTTTACAAGTCCGGCTACTCTACC
>JBBRBS010000097.1:0-8914 GCA_038205615.1 Burkholderiales bacterium
GGCAGGACTGACGAGCAGGTATTGAGGCAGGATGTCGCACCGAAAATTCGTCAGCGTGCCGATATCCCGTTCGTGATTCATCTGGGCGATATCGGGCGTTCAGATGTGGCCTGTACGGATTCGTGGCTCGAGAAAACCCGCCTGTTCTGGGAAAAGGATCTTGTTAAGCCGGTGTTTTACACGCCGGGTGATAATGAGTGGGCTGATTGCGACAGGGAAAAGCTCGTTGTGCGGTCGAGCGAATTGGAAAGACTTGCGGCCATTCGTCGAATATTGTTTGGTCAGCCTCAAGCTCTCGCGCCGCAATGGCGATATGAAGAGCAAATTGATTTGCCGGAAAACCAGAGCTGGTGGTATGGCGGGGTGCGCTTCGTAACTCAGCATATTGTGAGTTCTAACAACGGCCGGACAGAAATCCTGCTCGACGATCCCGTGCAGGCAGTCCGGCTCGTCGATGAGCGAGATAAGCAAAATAAAAAATGGCTTGATCATGCTTTTGAGATGTCGCATCACAGTGATACCTCTGCTGTGGTTGTGGCAACCCAGGCTGATTTGTTCGGCCCGCCCGATGGGAAGACTGATGCGTTGACGCGATGCATGAATAAACCTGCTTACAGAGATTTCTGTTCGCATTTACAGAGCCTCGCTTTAAAACTGGATAAGCCGGTGCTGCTGATTCATGGGGATACGAATGCCTATTGCCTGGATCAGCCCATGCCGGCGGCGCCCAATTTGTGGCGACTGAATGCACCCGGGGACTTCAAAGTGATCGATGTGGCTTTGATAACATTTGATTTCCTGAGTGCCGATAAACCATTTCATGTGCATGGGCTGTTGTCGGGGAAACCTGCACCTCACGTATGCGACTACACCCGGTGATCGTTTTATTCCCGGCTGCCGGTGCACGAGCTGACGTCGGTGCGCCGGAATTCCAGCGACGCGGTGCATCTTTTAACTTGCCGCGCGAGTCGAGATAAAGCGCTACCTGATTGTTCTATAAGTATTTTCCTACCCGGAATTGTCTTTTAATATACAATGCTGCCGTTTATTAATGACGGCAAAACTATGAAATCTGGTCGATTTGCGGTGTGCATTGCTTTGGTGCTGGCAGTAAGCGGGTGTGCTTCGGTCGGGCCGGCGGGCATTTCTGCGGGGCGCGGCGCGTACAACATGGCTGTGCAACATACCAATGATCAGGAGTTGTTGCTCAATTTGGTGCGCACCCGCTATCGGGATACGCTCTATTTCACCAGCGTCGAGCGTATCGCGGCAACGCAGGAGTTGCTCCAGACGGTAGGCGCGAGCGCAGGTGGGACCCAAACCAGCAACAGTTATGCCGGTACGCCTGCAGCCACTTCGATTACCAGCGTTTTAGCCAGATCGCTGACGCTGGGGGCCGGCTCTATTTCGGTCAACGAGAAGCCTACGGTATTTTATGCGCCGCTGGAAGGTGAAAAATTTGTGCGCCAGATGATGACGCCGATGAATCCCGAGCTGTTGCTACTGCTGGTCAAGTCGGGCTGGTCGCTCGATCGCGTGTTTTCGCTCGGCGTGCAGGAAATGAACGGGTTGAAAAATGCACCGACGGCCGCAGGGCCAAGCCCGTCCCGAGAACCCGAGTTCCGTGATTTCAGGGAGGCTGCCAAGCTGCTGCGCGCGTTGCAGCGCGAGAACCTGATCGATCTGGTCAAAGTTAAAGGCAGCGAAGGGGTGGAGTTGCGTTTCGTGCGCACAGCCAACGATCGCGAAGAAACGCAGCGTCTGAAAGCGTTGCTCGGACTCGCGCCGGGGCGCGACCGGTTCAAAGTCATTGCGAGCGGGGATGCGCCTGACGATGCCACCATTGCGATTTCGACGCGGCCGTTGATTTCGGCGCTGAATTATCTGTCGCAGGGAATCGATGCGCCGGTTGCCGACGTGAAGGCGGGCAAGGTGCGTCAGACCGTCCGCAACAATGGCGAAGCGTTCGACTGGCAGGAGTTGCTGGACGGTGTGTTTCATGTGTCGGTATCCAATACGGAGCCAGCGGACGCCAGCGTGGCGATACATTATCGGGGCAGTTATTTCTATATTGCGGATAACGATCTCGACAGCAAATCGACTTTTGTGTTGCTGACCCAATTGATTGCGCTTCATTCTGTGCCGGCCAGCAGCAGTCCGCCGATGAGCATTTCCTTCGCCAGGTAAAGCTGGTTTCATTATCAAACGAAAAAGATGACAGTGATGCCCCGATTGGTTTCTCAATATTTCAAACATGCTTTATTGCTGCTTGCCTTGATCGGTGGCGCGCCGCTGGCGCACGCCCAGACTCCGCCGGATGCCGGTGTTCTGCTGCAACAAATTGAGCGAGAAGTCAAAGCGGTACGCCCTGTGCCAGTCACCCCCGTCCGCCCTGAACCGCTCAGAAAACTGACGGGTGAGACGGTGACCGTCACGGAGTTCAGATTTGCTGGTAACACGCTGTTATCAACCGCGGCGCTGCAAAGGGTCGTCGCGCCATTCCTCAATCGTCCGCTCGACTTTGCCCGGTTGCAGGATGCGGCCGTAGCGGTCGGCAACGCCTATCGTGAGGCGGGCTGGATCGTCCGCAGCTATCTGCCGCAACAGGAGATCGAGAACGGCGTCGTCACGATCGAGGTGGTCGAAGCCGTGTTTGGCGCCGCGCGTTTTGAGGAAAATGCCTTAAAACGTTTTTCCAATTACAGAATTCAGCGCTATGTAGATACCGCGCAGATAACCGGTGAACCGCTCAAGGCGCAGTCAGTCGATCGCACCTTGCTGCTGCTGAGCGACATACCGGGCGTTGCAGTGACGGGTAATCTGCGCGAAGGCGCGTCTGCCGGTGAGACGGATTTGGCTTTCAGGGCTGAAGACAAGGCGCTGCTAAGCGGTGATACGGGGATCGATAATACCGGTTCGCGCTCCACCGGCAACAAGCGTTTGACCGGCAACATGAGTCTGAACAGCCCGATGGGGGTGGGCGATCAGATCAGCACCAACTTGATGTTTACAGACGGCAGCAGCTATGCCCGTCTGGCCTACAGCCTGCCAATGGGCTACGATGGTTTGCGTGTCGGCAGCAGCGGTTCATACATGGCTTATCGGCTGGTCGCGCCTGAATTCGTCCGCCTGCATGGCCTGGGTACCTCGACCACTTTCGGGCTGGATGCCGCCTATCCTGTGATCCGCTCGCGCCTGAAGAATCTCAATCTGGCGCTTAACTACGACCACAAGGCGTTCAATAACGAGGCCAATTTTGCAACGACGACCCGCTATGTCAGCGACAGCCTGACCGTCGCGTTGAACGGCAATCTGAACGATCAATTGGGCGGCGGTGGCATGAACAATCTGGGATTGAGCTGGGTGTATGGAAGCATCAATCTGAACGGCTCGCCCAACAAGGCGACGGATGCAATAACCACCCGTACCGACGGGCAGTTCAACAAGCTGCGCTACTCGGCAAGCCGACTGCAAACACTGTTTGAAACACTGGCCGCTTACGGCGCGCTTTCAGGTCAAATCGGCGACAAGAATCTCGATTCCGGTGAGAAGTTCTATCTGGGTGGCGCTAACGGCGTGCGCGCTTACCCCTCCAGCGAAGGCGGCGGAACCGACGGGCAGATGGTCAATCTCGAACTGCGCGCCCTTCTGCCTAATGAATTTGCGCTGACGGGCTTTTACGATTGGGGTCATGTGATGGTCAATCGCAATAACACTTACCCCGGTGCTGTGCTGCTCAATAATTACAGCCTGCAAGGCGCCGGCGTCACGCTGGGCTGGTTGGCTGACATGGGCCTGAATCTCAAGGCGACTTGGGCGCGCCGCATCGGACGCAATCCTAATCCAACCGTCACCGGCAACGACCAGGACGGCACGCTGATCAAGAACCGTTTCTGGTTGCAAGCCACTTTGTCCCTCTAGCACATGAATAAAATCTACCGTTTAATCTGGAGTAATCTGCTCAGCACCTGGGTCGCTGTCGCGGAAAATACGCGCGCGCGAGGCAAGAGCTGCCGGTCTGCGAGCCGTGCGCTGTTATGCGCGAGCGTCGCATTCAGTCTGCCGGTCATCGCAGCGCCTCCGGATCCCACACAACTGCCGACCGGCGGGCAGGTGGCGGCAGGTCAGGTCGGTATCAGCCAGAGTGGCGCGACGATGAACGTCACGCAGACTACCCAGCGCGGCGTGGTCAACTGGAATACGTTTAACGTAGGTGCGCAGGCACAGGTCAACTTCGTCCAGCCATCCGCTGCCAGCGTTACGCTCAATCGCGTGCAGGATGCCAATCCCAGTCAGATATTCGGTCGCATTACGGCCAATGGTCAGGTATTCCTGACCAATCCGAACGGCGTGTATTTCAGTCCGAGCGCCTCTGTCGATGTGGGCGGACTGGTGGCCACGACCCACGGTATCAGCGACGCTGATTTCATGGCGGGTAAAACCACTTTCGCGCGCAACGGCTCGACAGGCACGGTCATCAACGAAGGCAATCTCAAGGCAATCCTGGGCGGTTACATCGCGCTGTTGGCACCCGAGGTCAGAAACAACGGCGTTATCATCGCGCAGCTGGGCACGGCGGTGCTGGCCGCAGGCGAGTCCATCACGCTCAATTTTTCAGCTAACAACACGCTGGCGGGAATTACCGTCACCCCCTCGCAGATCAAGGCGCTGGTCGAGAACAAGCAGGTCGTATTAGCACCTGGCGGGCTGATCATCCTCTCCGCAATGGCCGCGAACAGCCTGCAAGGCGGCGTGGTCAACAACGCAGGCCGGCTGGAAGCGAATGGTCTGGTCAACCGGGGCGGCAAGATCATCCTCGAGGCGAGCAGTCAAATCAATAACAGCGGCAGCATCACGGCCAATGCGACTCTCGCGAATGGCCTTGCCGGCGGACCTGCCGGCAGCATCAGCATCGCTGCGCCGCAAATCAGTAACAGCGGCGATATTTCAGCTAATGCCTCGATTCAGGGCGTGGCGGGCGGGCGCATCCTGCTTGATGCCGCCAATATCCTGCAGACTGCAACCGGACGCCTGGATGTCAGCGCAGGCAGGGCTGTAAACACAGGCGGTCTGATACTCAAGGCATCGCAGGACATCAGCTTGTCAGGCAGCCTCAATGCCAGCGCCGCATCCGACGGATTGCCGGGCGCTGTGGCAGATAGGGCGACAGGCGGCGAGATCACGATACAGGCGGGCAACAATGTCACGCTGGACACAGCCGTGCTGGACGCATCGGGCGGCGATGGCGGCGGGCGCATCCATATTGAAGGCGGCAAGAATCTCCCCGGCCTGCCACCGGTAAATCAACCCGTCGTGGCATTGCTGGGCGCGACCGAGTTGCGCACAGGCAGCCGTCGCGGCAATGGCGGCAGCGTTACGGTCACAGGTGACAACATCTCACTGCTTGATACCACACGCATCGATGCGACGGGCGCGACAGGCGGCGGAATTATCAACGTCGGTGGCGGCTGGCAGGGTGGCGGCGGTATTGCACAATCCACAGCCGTTTACGTTGCCAGCACAGCGACGCTGGACGCCTCCGCGACCGGCACGGGCAATGGCGGTGAAGTGACCGTATGGTCAGACATCCACAACACCAACGCCGCTACCCGTGTGTATGGCACGCTGCTGGCTAAAGGCGGCGCGAATGGCGGCAACGGCGGGCGGATCGAGACTTCCGGTCACTGGGTGGATGTGGCCGGCATTACGGCCAACGCATCCGCAATCAACGGCACAGGCGGCCAATGGTTGCTCGACCCGTACAATCTGACGATCAGTGCGGCCGCCACCAATACAACGCTCACGGTAGCGAACCCTTATCTTTTTAGTTCGGGTATAGGTGGCACCAATGTACTGAATACAGACATTCAAGCCCAGCTGAACGCAGGAACCAGCGTCACGCTGCAAACGACCGGTACGGCGGGTGATGGTGTTGGTAACGGCGACATCAACGTCAACGCCAATATTGCCAAGACAGCGGGCGGCACCACGACGCTGCTGCTAAAAGCGCACCAAAACATCATCGTGGCAGCTAACGTCAGCATCAGTTCATCTGGAGCTGGTAACGTATTGAACGTCACGCTGAACAGTGATAGCGATGCCTCGCTCAGCGGAGCCATCTATCTCGGTACTACGGCGAGTATTTCGACAAACGGCGGTAACATCGTGATGGGTGGCGGTGCCAACCCTTTGCTTTCCTACGCTTACGGTAATTCGGACTACGGTAATAGTACCGTAGGTTTTAACACGAACAAGGGTGTTTGGTTGGATGCGGGCAGCAGCCTAAACTCTGCCGGCGGCAACATTTCCATGCGGGGGACAGGTGTTGCGGGAACGTTGGGAGCTTGGTCCTGGGGGGTGCAGACAACTGCAGGCGCGATAATCAACAGTGGTGCCGGAACGATCCTGATCGACGGTGTCGGGCCGGCAACCGGAGGGGGAACGAGCGCCTTCGGTGGAAGTATCTTTGGCACGATCATATCAGCCAATTCGACCGCTAACGCGATCAGCATCACCGGGGTGGGGCCAACTGCTGGAGTTAATTCCAATGGAGCCGTCGGCTTGAATGTATCGGCTGACATACAGGCCACCAACGGTGGTGGCATCACCTTGAGCGGTACCGGAGGTGCGACATCCACCTCGTTTGCTTATGGCATCTACCTTGCGAATACCAATATATTGTCCACGGGTGGCGCTATCACCCTGACGGGCAATGCCCAAGCGGCAGGCTTCCAGGATATCTTCATAGGTGGCAATGTCTTTATCGGGCAAAAAGCAGGCACGACGGTAACGACATCAGCAAGCAACATTACGCTCAATGCCGACAAGCTGAGTATCAGCGCGACGGATCGTCTGCAAAGCAGTGGCACGCTGACCATCGCGCCTCGGACGGCAGGCACAACGATCGGCATTGGCGGAGGCGCGGGTACGCTGCAGCTGGCAGCCACATATTTCACTACCAACTTCGTCAACGGATTTTCGGGCATCACGATCGGCAGTGCGACGGCTG
Organism: Burkholderiales bacterium; assembly: GCA_038205615.1. Taxonomy (GTDB): domain Bacteria; phylum Pseudomonadota; class Gammaproteobacteria; order Burkholderiales; family Gallionellaceae; genus Gallionella. The sequence continues at coordinate 7,010 of JBBRBS010000097.1, forward strand.
GCAATATCACCGTGGGCGGGGTTACAACCTATAACGACCCGCTTACGATTAAATCAGCCGGAAGCATTGTGTTGAACAGCAGTTTATCCGGTACTGCAGGACAACTTGCCCACCTCACATTATGGTCGGATGCCGATGTGTCTGGTTCAGGAGCGATCTGGATGAATGCCGGTTCATCCATCACGACCAACGGCGGCAACATCGTCATGGGTGGCGGACTGGATCCGTTGACAGGCTATGCCGTGGGAGATTTAGCGCAGCCGCAGGCCGATGGAATTAATTTGTCAGGCACCAGCACACTCAGTTCAGCCGGCGGCAACATCTCCATACGCGGCAAGAGCGCGGCGGGAAGCGGCAATGTACAGTATGTCGGTATTTTGTCCTCCGCCAATATAGATAGTGGTGCCGGTACGATTACGCTCGACGGCATCAGCCAGGGCGCGGGCACGGGCGGAGGAACCACAAATGCGCAAGGGATTGCTATTTCCGGGATGCTTACCTCGGCAAATGCAACGGCAAGTGCCATTTTGCTCACTGGCTCAAGCACTAGCGCAGGCGCAGGTGCCCAAACGAGCGTGGGCATCAATAGCACAGGAACCATACAAACAACCAATGGCGGCGGTATCACGCTCACCGGCACAGGCGGTAACTCATATGTGGCGAGCAACGCAGACGGCTTGTGTTTTGGCGGAAATATTTTATCCAACAGCGGCCCAATCACCTTGACCGGTATCGCTGGAATACAGTCTAGCGGCTTTGATATTAGATCCTTTTTTAACAACGCAGTGGTTGGTTCTGCCGTTCCCGCGGCTTCCAGTAGCAACATCACCCTCAATGCCAATACGCTTTCTCTGAGGGCAGTGGATGTTTTTCAGAGTAGCGGCGCGCTGACTATACAGCCGCGCACGGTTAGCACAACGATCGGTGTGGGTGCATCGTCGACTTCCGGTATCTTGCAACTGCCACAGAGTTATTTCTGGAATGGTGCGACCGGTAATTTCAAAAATGGTTTTTCTGGCATCACGATCGGTTCAGCTACGGGTACCGGGCTGATTACCGTAGGTGGTCTGTCCTTCTACGACCCGCTCACGATCCAGTCTGGGGCAGGGGCTGGCGCAATCACCGTTGCGGGCGCAGTAACTGACGGCATTACCGGCCTTGCTGCAGATCAGGCCTCGCTTACGCTAAAAGCCGGCGCGGACATCGTGATGAATGCGGCATCCTCGATTACTACGCATGGTCAGGCAGTCACGCTGAACAGCGATACCGACCAAGCTACAGTGCCGGGCGGTGCGATTGTAATGAATACCGGCTCCAGCATTACAACCAACGGCGGCAATATCGTCATGGGTGGCGGAGTCGATCCGACTGTGGGTTATTCTTATGGAAATTCCATTAATAATCAGGGTATTGCATTTTTATCCGGTGCAAGTCTGAATTCTGGTGGCGGCAATATTTCCATGCGCGGAACAAGTTTTTCCTCAGCTGCTGGTTTGCCTTTGTGGGGTGTGTTGGCCGAAGGCAATATTACCAGTGGTGCTGGTACGATCCTGATGGATGGCATCAGTATGGGAACCGGAGGTTCGAATGCCCAAGGCTTAGCGGTGGGCGTCGGCACAATAATTTCGGCCAACTCAACGGCGAATGCGATAACGATCAACGGTCGCGTACAGGCTGGTGGCGCAAATACATTTACAGCCATGGGCATTAATCTGTATGGAAATATATTTGCGACCAATGGCGGCGGCATTACCTTAAATGGCACGGGCGCTGCAACTACCGCCGTGGCTTTTGGGGAAGGTATCTATGTTCAGTGGAACGCGAAGATTCTTGCTAATTCGGGGGCGATAACGCTAACCGGAAACTCACCGACAGCAGGCTTGGCCGATATCAATTTTGTCAACA
>JBBRBS010000098.1:0-8913 GCA_038205615.1 Burkholderiales bacterium
CCCTCATTGAGCCCCTGCTCTTTCGCCAACTTCGGCGCCAACAACATCATCTTGCCCAGCAAGGCTGTGTGTAACTCTTCGGCCTCAGCTAGAGAGTCCAGGTGCAGCTTCGGAATCAGCATAAAATGCACCGGCGCGACAGGATTAATGTCGTGAAACGCCAGCACGTCATCATCCTCATACACCTTGCGGCATGGAATCTCGCTGCGCACAATCTTGCAAAAAAGACAGTCGCTCATTCTTAGTCCTTGATTCTGCTATTTTTTTCAACGATGCCCGACAAGCCTTCGCGGCGAGCCAACTCTTTCAGCACATCGTCAGCAGACAGGCCGTGGTGAGAGAGCATCACCATGCAATGAAACCATAAATCGGCTGTTTCATAGACGATGTGCGACTTGTCGCCCCCCTTGCTGGCCAATATCGTCTCGGTCGCTTCCTCGCCGATCTTCTTCAGAATGGCATCTTCGCCTTTGCTGAATAATTTTGCAACGTAAGAGCTGTCAGGGGACGCCAGTTTACGAGCCTCTATCGTTTCTGTCAGTTTTTGTAAAATATTCTGTGCCATACTTATCCTAAGAACTCGGCTAACAACTAGCTACTAACTTTTTTATTGTATATCTCGTCGGGCGATTTGAGTACGTCGTCCACCTCTTGCCACTGCCCGTGCTCCAGGCGTGTGAAGAAACAGCTTTGCCGCCCTGTGTGGCAGGCGATGCCGCCCTGCTGTTCGATTTGCAACAGGATGACATCCGCATCGCAATCCAGACGTATTTCCCTGACCTTCTGAATATGGCCTGACTCCTCGCCCTTGTGCCAAAGTTTGCGTCGCGAGCGCGACCAGTAGACCGCCTCAGATTTTTGCCAGGTCAGCAGCAATGCCTCACGGTTCATCCACGCCACCATCAGCACCCGTCCGGTCACCGCATCCTGAGCGATGGCAGGCACCAGGCCGTCATCCGACCAGTTCACCTTGTTCAGCCAAATTTCTTTTGTGATTCCCGCTTTCACAGCCGCACCTCGATACCCTTGGCTGCCATGTATTGCTTGGCCTGCTGCACGGTATATTCGCCAAAGTGAAAGATGCTTGCCGCCAGCACGGCATCCGCACCACCCTGCGTCACACCATCGGCCAGATGCTGCAAATTTCCCACGCCGCCGCTGGCAATCACCGGAATTTCCAGCGCATCGGTAACCCGACGGGTCAACTGAAGATCGAAACCGTTTTTCTGCCCGTCGCGATCCATGCTGGTCAGCAATATCTCGCCCGCACCCAACAGCTGCATTTTTTTAGCCCACTCCACCACATCCAGACCCGTGGCAGTGCGCCCGCCGTGCGTGAACACTTCCCAGCGCTCAGGCGCAACCTGCTTGGCGTCAATCGCCACGACGATGCACTGAGAACCGTAACGGCTTGCCGCATCCGCCACCAACTGAGGGTTGAGCACGGCGGAGGTATTGATGCTGACCTTGTCCGCGCCTGCATTGAGCAGGTTGCGCACATCGATCACCTCGCGTACACCGCCGCCGACGGTCAGTGGAATGAACACCTGAGATGCGACCTGTTCGATGATGCGAAAGATGATGCCTCTGTCGTCGGAACTGGCCGTAATATCGAGGAACGTCAGTTCATCTGCACCCTGCTCATCGTAGCGTTTTGCGATCTCAACGGGGTCGCCGGCATCGCGCAGCTCGACAAAGCTGACGCCTTTGACCACGCGTCCACGGGTCACATCGAGACAGGGAATAATGCGTTTTGCCAGCATCAGAGTTTGAGTGACAGTTCGTCTGCCAGTGCTTGCGCAGCACGAAAATCCAGCGTGCCTTCGTAAATCGCACGACCGGTGATCGCACCCGTAATGCCCTCGCCCTCAACCGCGCAAAGACGGCGCACGTCATCAAGATTCGTGATGCCGCCACTGGCGATGACAGGCACATGCAAAGGACGCGCCAGTTCAACAGTCGCTTCGATGTTCACGCCGGTCAGCATGCCATCACGTCCGATGTCAGTGTAAATGATCGCTTCCACGCCATAGTCTTCGAAACGTTTGGCCAGATCACATACCTCGTGACCGGTGAGTTTCGACCAGCCGTTCACCGCGACCTTGCCGCCCTTGGCATCCAGCCCCACCATGATATGTCCGGGGAAGGCATCGCAGGCTTCATGCAGGAAACCGGGCACCTTGACCGCCGCCGTACCGACGATGATATAGGTCACGCCCAGATCGAGATAGCGCTCGATCGTTTCCAGATCGCGGATACCGCCACCTAGCTGCACAGGCACGTCGGCGCCTACCGCCTGAATGATGCTGCGCACGGCGGCTTCGTTCTTGGGCTTACCGGCAAACGCGCCGTTCAGGTCAACCAGATGCAGGCGTCTTGCGCCCTGAGCCAGCCAATGCAGTGCAGTGGCGGCGGGATCTTCGGAGAATACGGTCGATTCTTCCATCAAGCCTTGCTTGAGGCGAACACAATGACCGTCTTTTAAATCGATAGCAGGAATTATTAGCATGGCGAATAAGTGATTAAGTTAAGGATTCCATTGCACAAAGTTTTGCAGCAGTTTAAGCCCTGCTGCCTGGCTTTTTTCCGGGTGAAACTGCACACCGAATAAATTCTCTTGCGCCACCGCGCACACAAACGGCTGCGGATAATCGCTGGTTGCCTGAATCAAAGCCTCATGTTGAGGTTTGACGTAATAGCTGTGCACATAATAAAAACGCGCATCCTGATCGATGCCGCCCCATAAGGGATGGTCTGTCGTGCGATGCACCTGATTCCAGCCCATGTGTGGCACTTTGAGCTTATGACCTTGCGCATCTTGCATGTTGGCAGTAAATCGTACCACCTCGCCCGGCAACACACCAAGGCCTGCCACATCGCCTTCCGCGCTGTGTTCGAACAGCATTTGCAGACCGATGCAGATACCGAGGAAGGGCTTGTTGCGTGAAGCGTGCACCACGGCGCTGCGTAACCCGCGGGCATCCAGTTCACGCATGCAGTCGGGCATCGCACCTTGCCCGGGAAATACCACGCGTCCGGCCTGCTCGATCACAGCAGCATCGTCCGTCACAACGATATTGGCTTTAGGTGCGACATGACGCAAGGCCTGTTCGACCGAGCGCAAATTGCCCATACCGTAATCTACTATCGCGACATCGACCATTTAAAGCGATCCTTTGGTGGATGGAATCATGCCTGCCATGCGCGGATCTGTCTCTGTCGCCATGCGCAGGGCACGACCGAATGCCTTGAAAATCGTCTCTGCCTGATGATGCGCATTCGAACCTGCCAGATTGTCGATATGCAAAGTGACCAGCGCGTGATTGACGAAGCCCTGGAAAAACTCATGGAACAAATCCACATCGAAGTCGCCGATGCTGCTGCGCACGAATTCGCAATTGAACACCAGTCCGGGACGGCCGGATAAATCCAGCACGACGCGGGACAACGCTTCATCCAGCGGCACATAGGCGTGACCATAGCGGGTCAAGCCCTTCTTGTCGCCGACAGCTTTGTTGAATGCCTGACCCAGCGTGATCCCCAGATCTTCCACGGTGTGGTGCGCATCGATGTGCAGATCGCCACGGGCAACGATGCTGATGTCCAGCAAGCCGTGTCGTGCAATCTGATCGAGCATGTGATCGAGAAACGGCAAGCCGGTGGCAAAACTGGATTTACCGGTGCCGTCCAGATTCAACTCCACGCTGATCTGCGTTTCCAGGGTATTGCGTGTAACGTTAGCACTGCGCATATTATTTCCTATAAATCAGGCACTTACAACAAACCAATACTCGCCTGCAGCGCTTCAATAAATTTTTTATTCTCCGCCGGCGTACCCACCGTCACGCGCAGGCAATCGGTAAGCATCGGATGACCGCCGTTCAGGTTCTTGATCAGCACGCCGCGCTGTTTCAGCCCGTTGAAAACCGCCGTCGCATTGTCCACGCGAAACAACAGGAAGTTCGCTTCCGAGGAATAAACCTCTACGCCCGCCATTGAAACCAGTTGTTGATACAGAACGGTACGATCTTTTTTGATCTGATCCGCCTGCTGCAACAGCACATCATGATGATCGAGCAGCTTTTCTGCAACCAGTTGCGGCAATACCCCGACATTATACGGCAAACGCAGCTTTTCCAGCTGCTCCAGCCACACGCAACTACCGGCAAGAAATCCCAGCCGCAAGCCGGCCATGCCAAGCTTGGAAAATGTACGCATCACCAGCATGTTGGGATAGCGAGTCAGGTGTGGCACGAAGCTGTCACTGGCAAAAGCGTAATAAGCCTCGTCGATTACCACCAGCCCGGGGGCTGCCTCGATGATCCGGCGCACGTCATCGTGCGAAAACAGATTGCCGGTCGGATTATTCGGATAAGCCAGGAATATCAGGACAGGCTGCTCGCGCTGAATCGCATCCAGCGTCGACGCCAGATCCAGCGTAAAATCCGCCGCGCCGGAATTACTTCGCAGCGGCACGCCCACATAGCGCATGCCGATAAAGGTCGCGATCATCTTGTACATCACGAACGACGGCTCCACGGACAGCAGCACTGCATCCGGCTTGTTCACCGCCATCGCCAGCAGCTGGATCAGCTCATCCGAACCGTTTCCCAGCAATACATCCATCCCTTCCGGCAATTCCAGAAGCTGGCGGATTTTTTCTTTCAGGGCATGCGGATTCGGATCGGGATAACGGTTGACGTGTGCGGCAGCGACGGCTTGAGCAATCTCATCCTGTAGCGCCTGCGGCACCAGATACGGATTTTCCATCGCATCCAGCTTGATCAAGCCTGTGCAATCGGGCACATGATAGGCAGAAAGCGCAAGTATTTCAGGACGGATCAGAGTTTGGACAAGCCGAGCAACAGGTGACATAAATGACATTAAAAAACAGAGTAAAACACGCAGCGAAGCTTACCACAGCTTAAGCTGCACTGGGAAAACGAGGCATTAAAAATCTTGAGGCGAATTCCATAAAACACGCCGATCGGTGGCATGACACATTTGGCACGGAATATTAAAGTCGTGCATAGCAAACTTTATGCTTTAAAAGAAAAAACAGGGGAGACCGAAGTCTCCCCTGTTTTTTTACTATCTGTTGCCGGATGAGTCAGCCGATACTCTGGCCAACCCACCCTATGCAAGCTTGTTTTTAAGCCTTAGCTTAGAACAATGCTTCCATCATCAGAGTTGTTGCTGACTTGCCAACTGGAGTCACACCGGCAACTGCATTCCATGCAGAACCTGACTGAGTTGTGTGAGTCAAGCTCAACTCGATGTTTTGAGCCAACTCGTAAGTAGCACCCAACATGATCGCGTTATCTTTGTTGTTAGCAGCTGCGCCAGTCTTAGCTGAACGCAATGCCAATTGCAGAGTCGAGATATGAGGAATGATACCGATTTCGCCGCCGATATTGAACGAAGAAGATGCGTTCGGGCCTGCATTGAATGTAACGCCTGCAGCTGCAGCTGGTGCCAGAGCATTAACTACAGCAGAAGGTGCACGACCGTACGATGCGTAGAAACCAGCTGGCAAGCCGGCTACTTCACCTTGCAACTGACCGTCAATAACGGTCAACTTGGTGTTAGAACCGGTTGTAGCGCTGGTACCGCTGAAGTTCTGGATACCGAAACCGGCATCAAAACCAGCCAGATCGATCGTTGCAGCAGCACGGACGTAAGTCAATGGCAGACCGTTTGCACCAACAACAGCCTTGTTACCCGCTGTCTCATACTTACCCACCACTACGAAACCCATGCTGTTGTTAGCAACCAAAGAAATACCGGTTGCTGCAGTCGCTGTGTTGTAGTACTGGGAAGCGGAGTAAACGCGAACGTGCTGGTTAGCTGGACCGTTTTGAGCAGCCAGTTTGTGCGTGTTAACTGCACCGGTGTTCAATGTTTCGTAGCTGTATGCAACGCCTTGACCATTACTGGAGTGAACAACCATACCTACGCGTGCATCGCCAACTGGGAACAACAAAGCCAGCTTAGCAGCGCCGGCGCCAGCGCCTTGAGTTGCAACACCACCATAGCCCAGACCAACTTCGCTCAAGAAACCTGCGAATTCAGCAATACGACCACCCAAGAACAATGACAGCTCACCGCCTGTACCTGGAACCATCCAACGATTAGCACCGCCATTAACTACGCCGCCAGTTGCTGATGACTGTTGCTGGTAAACGGTTGTTGTCAACACGCCGAAGTTCAGGTTAGCTGGGATATCCAGATGCTCGCCTTCAACTTTACCCTGCGCGCCCATCATGGTGAAACCAGCGGCCTTAAATGCACGACCGAAGCCATTCAACAAAGGGAAATGCTGGAAGTGACATGCAGAGCAAGCCATGCCTGTTTGACGTGCGAAAACTGGAACAGCAGAAGCTTCTGGAGCGAATGCAGCGGCGGCCATAACGGCTGCAATAGAGAGAACGATTTTTTTCATGTTTTGTCCTTGATTAAATTTAAGTGGGTTCAAGACCTCCCTGACACCACTGAGGACGGACTTTATACAAACGCGCCGTCAACTGCAAAATTATATCTTCATACTGTTGTTTTTTTGCAACAGAGAAACGAAAGGCAGGATTGAGGATTCAGATTGCAAGATGCTTCACCGCACAACTAAGAGACCACACCCCTTGTTGTTGCGTGAAGGCTTCAGGATACCTCCTAAATATGGTATGCCGCGCCGGTCATGATTTTACCGTTCAGTTTCATTGCCATTTGCACAGCCTTTGGCAGCTCGCCCCCGCCAAGTTCAACAGCCATATCGGCGTGACCGATCTCGTCGCTGTACATCTGGCTCACGATGGCGCGGCTTTTTTCGTCCTGAACCGGCAAGCGACTTAGATGACTTTGCAGATGACTTCCGACCTGCTGCTCGGTTTCAGACAAAAAGCCCAAATTCCATTTATCACCCAGCAGTCCGGCAAACGCGCCTATTGCCAGCGATCCCGTGTACCAGAACGGATTAAGCACACTCAAGTGCCCGCCCAATTCATGCACGCGATGTGCCGTCCAGGCCAAATGCTCCGTCTCTTCCTGTGCTGCGTGTTGTAACTTCCGCTGCACCAACGGATCGCGCGCAGTCAACGCTTGCCCCTGATACAAGGCCTGAGCGCATATCTCACCACTATGATTCACACGCATCAGTGCAGCTGCCTGCTTTTTCTCAGCCTCATTCAATGCTGCTTCCGGCACGTCCGCATCCGGATAAGGCCGCACGCTGTGCGCTTGGCTAAACAGCGTACGCAAGCCTTTGTCGAATTCGACGATAAAACGATCCAGATTTAACATGATGACCCCGCGATTTACTTAAGCACGCAATGTAGAGAATTCGATAGCTACCGTCAATAAAAAACGGCCACCCGAAGGTGACCGTTAAGCTTCAGATCGCTATGCGCCCATAAGGACGCGAGTGATTATGACCAGCGACTTGGCTGCGGTAGTTTGCAGCTTAGTCGATTGGCCAGTTGCTTCTTTAGAATGTGTGAACCAGACCCATACCGAAACCACTGATCTTTGTACCAGCAGCACCAGTGATGCCGTTAGCTACGTCAGCGATACCGTAGTTGGCAGCAGCGTCATTCTTCTGGCTTGTGTACATAGCAAAAGCTTCTGTACGCTTGGAGAAGTTGTAACCGTAACGCAACGAAACCTTGTTCGCGCCAGTTGCAGCTACGCCGCCCAGATTGCCAGCCTTGGCGTAAAACGCGCCAAAGTTGTTAGCGCCCATTGTGTAGTTAGCAGCCAGTTCGTATGCTGCGCGTGACTTGGAAACACCAGCACGGTTAGCAGTCAGATTTTCGTATGTCAGACCAACCAGACCACCGTCAAACTTGTAAGCACCAACCAAACGGCTGCCGGTGTCTTTGTCGCCGGCGCCTGCTGTCCATGCTGTGTGGCTCTCATAACCCAATGCAGCGTAGAACATGCTGTTTTCGTATTCGCCGGAAGCGGACAATGTGCTAGGAGACTGAGTTGTTGTAGCTGCAACAGAGTTGTGTTTGCCGTAAGCCGCTTTAGCCTGGAAACCGCTCATGTTAGGAGTCCAGTATTGAACTGAGCTGTTTTCACGGTTATTGAAAGTAGCAACGTTAGAACCATTGTTACCCAACAGTGAAGTGGATGTCGCGATAGAAGTGTTGTCGAACAGTTCAACCTTGTTGTGAGTTGTCTTGTACGGAGTATCCCAGTTGCCCAGGAATACGGTACCGAAATTGCCCTTCAGACCGACGTTGCTGTTACGCATGCCGTTAAATACGCCAAGATTGGTTGTAACGCCTGGTGCAGTTGTTGTTGTTTCTGTACCAACCAGGTTAACGCGTGACTCAACCTGGAAAATTGCGCTCATGCCATCGCCCAGATCTTCCGAACCCTTAACGCCGAAACGTGAAGCATTAGATGTCATACGAGTAACTGAAGTTGGCGCAGTAACTGCTGAAGGAATTGTGTTTTTAACTGATTCGAAATCAGCAGACAGCTTGCCGTATACAGTGACGTTGCTGGTGTCAGCGAAAGCAGGTGCAGAGATTGCCGCAGCGATAGCCAGAGCGATGATTTTCTTTTGCATAGTTAATTCCTTATGGGTTGTTTAGAGCCGGCAACTGCCGGCCGAACGAAAGTCCTAATACCTGAACTTCTGGGTGCGGATTATCCTGATAGAACGTCTGCTGGCAACCGCAATCGATCATTTGTAACAAAAGTTTCACAAAGTGTGGCTTTTTTACAACACCCGACTCAAACACTCGGGTACAGGCTCCGGCTTTATGCAAATACCCTTGCCAGCTCGGCCCCCGGGTCATCGGCGCGCATAAACGTCTCTCCAACCAGAAAGCAGTTCACGTTATGCGTACGCATCATTGCCGCGTCTGCCGCACTCAAAATTCCGCTTTCGGTCACGACAATGCGCGCCCC
>JBBRBS010000099.1:0-8822 GCA_038205615.1 Burkholderiales bacterium
GGTGAGGCTGAGGCGGATTTGGCGGGTGGCGAAAGCCTGCCTGTAACAAATACGCTCATATCGACCGCGTTGGATACGCGCTATTTCACCGTTGCCGAGCTGGATCAGCATCCCGCCATTGCACGGGACATTCCCGACAATCCGCCGGAGCTGCTCGAACATTCGCAAGGGGGCGAAATCGTATTGCGCCTGTGGATAGATAAAACCGGCAACGTGGTCAGCGTTGATGCGGTGTCCTCGAACCTGCCGCCGGCGTTTGTCGACAGCGCGCGTGCCGGCTTTTTGCATGCGGCATTCCTGCCCGGGCGTAAAAATGGCAACGCCGTGGCAACCGTGATGGACATCGTTGTCAGCTACGCGCCGGTTAACCCGATCACGCCGCACTGACCCTGCCGGTCAGTGCGGATTTATATGCCGTTTATCCGGATTTTGATTCATCTGGTCGACTAGCAGTGGAAACTTGCCAATAAACATTTACTATGCAGGCTCAAAGGAGAGTGCAATGAACAAGCTACGAGGATTTACGCTGGTCGAACTGATGGTCGTGATCGCCGTGATCGGCATTCTGGCGGCCGTTGCGATCCCCAACTACAGCAGCTACGTCACCCGTTCCAAGATACCGGATGCCATCTCATGGCTGTCCGCCAAGCGAACGCAAATGGAACAATACTACCAGGACAATCGTACCTATGTTGGCGCGCCAGCTTGCGTGACTGACTCAACTTCCAGTAAATATTTTACTTTTTCTTGCCCAGTCGCAACCTTAACCGCGAATACCTATACCATTCAGGCGGCGGGCACAGGCAGCATGGCCGGCTTCACTTATACCATCGATCAACAAAATGCCAAGACCAGCACGATTACGGCTGCCGGATGGATTGGTAATGCCACATGCTGGGCGACCAAGCAGGATGGATCATGCTAAGCAAACAGCGCGGATTTTCGCTGATCGAATTGATGGCGACCGTCGTTATCATGGGTATCCTGGCGGCGGTGGCGATACCCAGCTTTCAGACATGGGTGAGTAACTCGCAGATCCGCAATGCCGCCGAATCGATATCGAACGGCGTGCAGATGGCGCGCAGCGAGGCGGTAAAAAACAACGGGCGGGCGCGTTTCGTTCTATGCGGCTTGCCGTCTTCATCTTGGGAGATACGCGCCGCCTCATCGACTGCCGCTGCCAATGCGACGGTATCCCCGGCGTGCGGAACGACTGTTCCCGCAGGCGAAATGCGCGTGCAGGAACGTTCATCTCAAGAAGGCTCGCGGTTGGTGCAAGTTGCTGCCAACGGTGGAGCGGCTGGCGTTACCACGATTACTTTCAACAGTTTTGGAGGAGTCATCACGCCGAATGCGGATGGAAGCGCGCCCATCTCACAGATCGACGTTTGCTTGACGACACCCTGCCCGATGCCAGTTCCTGCGCCGGCAGCACGTTCAAATGAAAACACGTTGCGGGTTACGATAGGTTCAGGCGGCAACGCCAGAATGTGCGACCCCGCTTTGCCATCTTCCAATCCGCGCGGATGCTAAACGGAGAAAATAATGCATAAAAATCTGCCTCCAAAATCTTCCCAGCAAGGCGTGGTGTTGCTCGAGGCGCTGATCGCAATTCTGATTTTTTCGATGGGCGTGCTCGCCATCGTGGGATTGCAGGCGGCAATGATTAAAAACACGGTTGACTCTGAGTTTCGCACCGATGCCAGTTACCTCGCTCAGCAACGAATAGGGCTGATGTGGACCGACACGGCCAATCTCGCCGGCTACGTTCAGGCGGCAACCGCGATCCCCGATTTGCCTAATGGCACCATCGCGACGACACAGTCGGGAAATCAATACACAGTCACGGTGACCTGGCTGCAGCCGGGTGCCGCATCGGGCGTGGCGCCGCATAATTTCACCGCTACTGCCAGCATTGTCGGGGGCTAACTGTGAATTCCAAAAAAACATCCATGCATCAGGCCGGATTTTCCCTGATTGAACTGATGGTCGGTCTGACCATCGGTATGCTTGTCTCTATCGTCATCTTGCAGGTGCTGTCCGTGTTCGAGGCGCAAAAGCGCACTACCACGGGCACGGCCGATGCGCAAACCAACGGCAGCATTGCACTGTTCAACATCGGGCGCGAATTGCAACAGGCAGGCTATCCGCTGATGCCGGTCACTAATTCTGCGCTCGAATGCACAGCGGTGGCGGTCAGCGGGGTCGCGGCCACAATTGACCGCTTGTCTCCTGTCACGATTGCCGATGGTGTTGCGACAGCCAGCGTGAGTGCTAGCGATACCATTACCCTGCGCTACGGCGACACGGCGATGGGCGGCGTACCCACCCAGACGACCGGCATACCCTCTGTGTCGGCCGGCTCTCCTGCACCGGCGAGGGATGTCGCTGTGCTGAATAATTTTGGCTGCCAGGCAAACGACACCATTCTGATCACGAACGGAACCAGCTGCGCGATCTCACGCGCGGTTGCCGTGTCAGGGGCCACAACGAGCATAACCTTTGCAGATGCAACCGATGCAAACACGCTCGTTACTGCAGCCACCGCAGCCCCGACATCCAGCGGCACCAATCTGGCCTGTCTTGGAACATGGCATGAAGTCACTTATCGCGCAAACAGCGGCAATCTGGAACGGCAGGATGGTACGGCCGCCGCCTTTGTGCCCGGTGTTGCAGGTGTGGTGAACATTCAGGCGCAATACGGAATTTCCGCTGCCGCCAACTCGAATCAGGTCGTCCGGTGGGTGAATGCCAAAAATCTGGCTGACTGGGTGGTCGCCACAGATGGCACATCCACCGGCGTGGATTGGGGAACCAGCCTGACGCTTGCTAACCGTAACCGCATCAAGGCGCTGCGCATCGCCGTCGTGGCGCGAAACGCAAAAATGGAAGTATCGAACGTGACGAACGCTTGCAGCTCCACGACTCTTGCAAACCCCACCGGCCTGTGCGCATGGCCGGGCAGCGTCGCTTCTCCTGCACCCTCGATCGATTTGAGCCAGTCTGATCCAAACTGGCGACGCTACCGCTACCGTGTTTTTGAAAACATTATTCCGCTGCGCAACATGATTTGGTCGAAAGACACGCTGCCACCATGAAATATTCAATTAAATCAATAGGTAACAAACAATCCCGGGTTGGGCAGCGCGGTGTGTCGCTGTTTTTCGCACTGATCGCGTTGCTGGTCATCTCGCTCGCTGCGGTCGCATTGATACGCTCGGTCGACACCAGCACGCTGATTGCGGGCAACCTGGCTTTCAAGCAGTCAACCACGCTTTCAGGGGATGCCGGAATTGAGGCGGCTGTTGCCTGGCTGGCTGCGACGCAAACAACAAACAGCACCGCGAATGTACTGACTGACGCCACACACCCTTTCAACATCACCAATGCGGCAGCCGGCTATTACTCAAGCACCGATCCCGCTGTCAGTTTGACTGATCCGAGTCCCATTGCTCCACTGACCGGAATTCAGTGGAGTAACACCGACAGCGTGCTGGTCGGCACTGATGCCAGCGGAAACACCACGCGCTATGTCATCCAGCGAATGTGCCGCACTCCAAATGTGGCGATTCAAAATGCGAACTGTCTGTTCAGCGGCGCTGCGATAGACAAGAACGGACAGAACATCCCGCTGCCACAGGATATTTGTACAGGTGCGGGTTGCCCTGTCGCAGGCCAGGCGCCACAGCTGCGCATCACCTCCAGAACCGCAGGCCCCAGAAACTCCGTGAGCTACGTGCAGGCATTTGTATACTAGGAGACAGACCATGAAAACCCATCTGAAGAACCTCACCGCCGCACTGCTGTGCTTTGTGCTGCTGCCTGTGCCTGCATTCGCCGCTTCGGTCGCACTGGCGACAGCCCCTTTGGCGACTTCCTCCACCTCATTGGTGATGCCCAACGTATTCCTGATGATGGATGATTCGGGCAGTATGGGCTGGGATTATTTGCCGGATGCTGCGAATAATTTTTCAGGATACGGCCTTAAAAGCAGTCAGTGCAACGGCGTTTACTATGACTCAAGCCTCACTTATGCTCCTCCGGTCAGTTCCACCGGAGCCAGTTACCCCAATGCCAGCTTTACAGCGGCCTGGAACGACGGTTACAACACCGGCTCGGGCAGCACCAACCTGACCGGCTCCATTTACTATAAATATAGTGGCACGCAGACCAGCAACGCACAAAAGGATTATTTCAATACGTCCAGTACTTTCTATCGGGAATGCAATAGCGCCGTCGGTTCCGCACCAGGCAATGGGGTGTTTACATCGGTGACCGTCAACGCTACTTCCGGCACTGGCAGCACCGACGAGCGGACCAACTTCGCCAACTGGTACAGCTATTACCGCACCCGCATCAATATGATGAAAACCGCGACCGGACTGGCGTTCAAGCCTATCGGCACCAACTACCGGGTCGGCTTTGCCACCATGAACAACAACGGAGGGACTGATTTTATCAACGCAGCCCCTTTCGATGCCGCCAACAAGCTGGCCTGGTACAACAAACTCTACGCGACGAGCGCTGGCAGTTCGACCCCGTTGCTGGGTGCGCTGGCCGACATCGGGAAAGTCTATGCCAACAAGCTGGCCAGCAAGAATGGTGTCGCAGTGGTTGACCCTATGCAATATTCCTGCCAGCAGAATTTCACCATTCTCACAACAGATGGTTACTGGAACAGTCAGACCGGCGATACCAAGTTAGATGGCAGCACCGCCGTCGGCAACCAGGATGGCACAGCCGGGCGCCCGATGTATGACGGGGCACAGACAGACACCACCGTGACGACAACTTATACGCGAAACAATTATTCAACGAGCAGCAGCGGTTTAGGAGGCGATGCGCAGTGTGCCAAAGTAGGAGGGGTCAGGGGGAATCGACTCATAAGTCAGCCGCAAATCCAAAGTTGCAGTGTAACCGGCGGTGCCGCAGCAATTTGCACTGCATGGAACAACAATGGCTCAAAGGTCTACGTAGCCCCATATAATGTTTGCACTGCCCCGGGCTCTATAACGGTTCCGAGCCCTAACCCGAGTACTCGGGTGGTATCAGGTACTCCGGTAACGACCACTGGCAGTGCTGGCGGAACCAGCAACACGCTGGCCGACGTCTCGATGTATTACTACCAGACCGATTTACGCACCGGTACTTTTGGCAGTACAGTCACAGGGGCGTTGAATAACTGCACCGGCGTTCTCGGCACGGATGTCTGCCAGAACAACGTGTTCATCAGCACGTTGGACAATAATACCCAGCAGCACATGACGACTTTCACGCTGGGGTTGGGTGCAAAAGGCAGAATGGTGTACTCGTCCAGCTACCTGGGCGACAGTGCCGGAGATTATGTTGATGTCAAACTGGGGAGCACCGCCTCTTCAACGATTTGTACATGGCAGGCGGCCGGAACAGTTTGCAATTGGCCGATTCCCAACGTTTCCGGTACACCGGAAAATATCGATGATTTATGGCATGCAGCAGTCAATGGTCGAGGGGCCTATTTTAATGCCACCAACCCCAGTTCGTTGTCGGCCAGTCTTTCCAATGCCCTCGCCGGCATCAACTCGCGCAAAGGTTCGGCAGCTGCTGCCGCCACCAGTACCCTGAATCCGGTTGCTGGCAACAACTTTGCCTACGTTGCCAGCTACACCACAGTTGCGTGGAAAGGCAATCTTGAAGCGCGCGGCATCAACGTTGATACCGGTGTGGTCAGCTCCAATGCCACGTGGTGCGTGGAAAATACAACCGCTGACACTTGCGCCGCGCCGGGCAGCGTTGTCGCTGACTCCAGCGGTTCCACCACGATTTATAACTGCGTTACGCCCAATTCTGTCATCTGCACCGGGGGAACCCAGGTCGGCACGGATTGTTACGTACCGGTCGCCACCGCCTGCACAGGTACAATGCTCAGCAAGGTGTCGGATCTGACCGACACACGGGTGATCAAAACAGCCAATGGAGCCGGCAACGCGCTCATCAACTTTGATGCGGCGTATGCGGCCGCAAATTCGACCTATTTTGATGCTGCGCGTATCAGCTCGCTGAGCCAATGGTCTCTACTGACTGCAGCGCAAAAGACGGCGGCCGCAGGAGCCAATCTGGTCAATTTTCTGCGCGGACAAAACGGGTTTGAGGATCGCTCAAGCAATGTATTGGACAACAGGTTGTACCGTTACCGTGATGCCGTGTTGGGCGATGCGCTGGAATCGCAACCGGCTTATCTGGGTGCGCCGGTATTCGGCTACACCTATCCCGGCTACAGCGCTTTTTTCACAGCCCAAGCGTCGCGCGCCGGTACGGTGTACATGGGTGCCAACGATGGGATGATGCATGCTTTCGCCGCTGACACAGGAATTGAGCGATGGGCTTATGTGCCGAGTATGGTGATTCCGAATATGTGGAAGCTGGCAGACAAGAACTATGGCACGCTGCATGCCAACTTTGTCAACGGCAGCGCGGTCACAACGGATGTCTGTACTGCTAACTGCAATAATGCCAATTATGCAGCGACCGTAACAACGGCTGACGATCCTGTATGGAAAACCATCCTGGTTGGCGGCCTTAACGGGGGGGGGCGTGGTTATTATGCGCTGGATATCACCAATCCTTCGTCACCCGCTCTGCTGTGGGAATTCACCCCCGCATCTGACAGCGATGTCGGCTACAGTTACGGCGTTCCTATTGTTACCCGTAAGACGGATGGCACCTGGGTGGTGCTGGTGACGTCAGGCTATGACAACGGGACGTTAAGTTCTAATCCTGCCGTCAGTAATTCTCCCACCGGCAGCGGTGTAGGCTATCTGTATGTTCTGAACGCGGGAACGGGTGCCATTGTCAGCAAAATTTCAACTGGCGTGGGTACTGCTGCTACGCCAAGCGGACTGGCTAAAATTGCGGGCTGGAATAGCGAACCCTCAGGCAATCTGGCAGGTTTTGTGTATGGTGGTGATCTGCTGGGCAATCTCTGGCGTTTTGATATCAACAGCACGGTTGCCGCTGCCGTCGGCACGGGCGATGTTCTGAAATTTGCCACTCTGTTCTCAGATGTTGCCGGCACTTTGCCTCAGCCGATCATGACGACGCCGGTGCTGGGCAATATTGGAGGCAAACGTGTCGTGTTCATCGGCACCGGTAAATATCTGGAAACTGCGGATCTTTCCACATCTCAGACGCAAACGGAATACGCGATCCTGGATGACGATGCGATGACCACACTGGTGAATCCGCGCAATTCTCTGGTCAGCCAAACTCTCGCCAGCACGGGCGCCACCAGAACGGTTACCAATAACGCGGTGAACTTTTACACCGGGCGTGGCTGGTATGTCGACTTTCCGGATAGCGGAGAAAGAGTCAACATCGATGCAAAATTGATACAGGGTACGCTGGTTGTCCCGACTATCGTCCCCTCCAACACCGTGTGTTCGCCGGGTGGTTACAGCTGGCTTAACTACTTCAATTATGCAACAGGTGGATCGGTGATCACTCAGGCCAGCGGTTCAGGGATTCCACCGCCCGGGCTTGCATCCTCTAAATACGATGCGACGATCGTCGGAGTCAATGTTGTCTATATCGGAGGACAACCGAAGATAGGCGTCGTCACCTCCAATAACCCGACTCCGGTTTTGAATGACAGCGTTGTTTTTTCGAGCAACGCCGCTGGTTTTTCAGGAAAAAGGGTGTTATGGCGTGAACTGTTCCCTTAGCCCGACTTCAACGAACATCTTATTCAAAACCCCGGGGAGCCGGGGTTTTTTATTGCTCAGACAAGAACGCTTACTTGATGATCGCGTTCAGTTCGCCACGGGCGTAACGTTTTGCCATGGCTTCTAGCGAGATTGGCTTGATGTTTGCACCTGGCTTCGCAACCTAAAGTTTCATAGCGGACGTTATCCACCGATAAAACGAGATGTAGTGGACTCGCAAAGGCACGAAAAAACATCACGTTAGTTACGTTTTGGTTGATTACGATACTTGCGCTTGATCTGGATTTAATGTGCCTTGCCCACTTCGACCCACATAGAGCCAATCATTTCTTCGCTGAACAATAAAAAAGCGACCCGAAGGTCGCTTTTTTATTGTTCAGACAACAACGCTTACTTGATGATGGCGTTCAGTTCGCCACGAGCGTAACGGTTAGCCATGGCTTCCAGCGAGATCGGTTTGATCTTGCCGGCTTGGCCTGCGCAACCGAATGCTTCGTAACGAGCCTTGCAGATGCCCTTCATGGCCTTGGTGGTTTCTGCCATGAACTTACGTGGATCGAAGTCCTTGGTGTTTTGTGCCAAATAACGACGTGTCGCGCCTGTGGATGCCATACGCAGATCCGTGTCGATATTGACCTTGCGCACGCCGTTTTTGATGCCTTCGACGATTTCTTCGACCGGAACGCCATAAGTTTCGCCCATAGTGCCGCCGAATTCATTGATGATCTTCAACCATTCCTGTGGCACGCTCGATGAACCGTGCATTACGAGGTGGGTGTTAGGCAGACGTGCGTGGATTTCCTTGATGCGGTCGATACGCAACACAGCGCCGGTAGGAGGGCGGGTAAACTTGTACGCGCCGTGCGAAGTGCCGATGGCAATAGCCAGAGCATCAACGCCGGTCAGGCGAACGAATTCAGCTGCTTCTTCTGGGTCTGTCAGCAGTTGGTCGTGGCTCAAAACGCCGACAGCGCCCTGACCATCTTCCTGCTCGCCTTCACCAGTCTCCAAAGAACCCAGGCAACCCAACTCACCTTCGACAGACACACCAACCGCATGTGACATTTCAACCACGCGGCGTGAGATGTTGACGTTGTATTCAAATGAAGCCGGTGTCTTGGC
>JBBRBS010000100.1:0-8667 GCA_038205615.1 Burkholderiales bacterium
ACCATCCAAATAGTCCGCCGAGAACAACCTGCCCAGCGACAACATTGATGAGAGTAAGGCTGCTACCCACAACACGCCGGGCGCCATC
The DNA here is from genome assembly GCA_038205615.1 of Burkholderiales bacterium. Taxonomy (GTDB): domain Bacteria; phylum Pseudomonadota; class Gammaproteobacteria; order Burkholderiales; family Gallionellaceae; genus Gallionella. Next base: position 89 of record JBBRBS010000100.1, read on the forward strand.
TTGCGCAGCATATCCGTTTCAGGCCCGACACCGAGCGGGAACAGACTAACCACCATCACAAAAAAAATCAACGTGGTCAGCACATCCGCACGGCGGCGCATCGCCAGCACCAGGTCACGGCGCACCACCAGGATAAACAACATGAATAATTTCTTCATAACGCTGACAGCGACAAGCTGCGCATTTCCATGCCTGAAACAACCAGCGGTTGATGAGTCGTAAAAATCACCATGCCCTGCCTTGCCAGATGTTCGCCTATCAAATCGCCAATCAGCGCCACAGCGCCGACATCCAATGCCGTCAAAGGTTCGTCCAGCACCCAGAGACGGGCACGGCCTACCAGCAAACGCGCCAATGCAACGCGTCGTCGCTGGCCCTGTGACAGCACTTTGGTCGGCAAGCGCTCCCGCCCCTTCAACCCCATGCGGCGCAGGGCGGAAACAGCTTCTGCTTCATTCAGTTCCGTGCCCGACAATCCCGCAGAAATACGCAGATTTTCCAGCGCACTCAATTCATCCTTGATGGCATTCAAATGGCCGAGATACAGCATTTGGGCGTAATAATCCTCGCCCAGGTCACGCACATCCTCTCCGCACCAGGCGATTTTACCTTCATCAGGCTGGATGAAGCCGCACAGAGTACGCAACAAGCTGGTCTTGCCGCTGCCATTCTCACCCTGGATTTGCAAGATCTGCCCGGGATACAGCGCAAAGCCCAATCCGGAAAACAAACGATGATCACCGCGACTACACGCTAAGTTGCGCACTTCCAGCATGAAGATAGACCTGAAATTGACAAGCGCGGAATTATATACGATTGCATCTGACCATTGCGCGCCATTGCTTTATAATTCGACAACTTTTGACCAACCTAAAAGGGTACGCATGGGATTTCTGGCCAACAAACGAATTTTGATTACCGGCATGATCAGCACCCGATCCATTGCCTTTGGTGTTGCGCAAGCCATGCATCGCGAAGGGGCACAACTCGCCTTCACCTATCAGGGCGAACGGGTACGCGATCGCGTGCTGGGTCTGGCAAAACAGTTCGACAGTGAACTGGTGTTCCAATGCGACGTCGCGTCAGATGAGGACATCAAAAAACTATTTAGCGACCTGAACCAGCACTGGGATGGCTTTGACGGCTTTGTGCATGCGATCGCTTTTGCACCGCGTGAAGCGCTTGAAGGCGAGTTCCTCGATGGCTTCAGCCGCGAAGCGTTCCGCGTCGCACACGACATCAGCTCATATAGTTTTCCGGCCATGGCCAAGGCGGCACTACCGATGATGGAGGGGCGCAATGCGTCCTTGCTGACATTAAGCTATCTGGGGGCTGTCCGCACCATGCCCCACTACAACGTGATGGGTATGGCCAAAGCCAGTCTGGAAGCGGGCGTGCGTTATCTGGCCATGCAACTGGGCGCTAAAGGCATTCGCGTGAACGGCATTTCAGCGGGCCCGATCAGAACTCTGGCGGCGGCCGGCATCGCCGATTTTGGTAAATTGCTGGGTTACAACGAAAAACACGCTCCGCTCAAACGCAACGTCACCGTCGAAGAAGTCGGCAATGCAGCCGCTTTCCTGTGCAGTGACCTGGCCAGCGGCATTACCGGTGAAATCACCTACGTGGATGGCGGCTTCAACACCACCTCACTTGGGTCCACCGAAGCCTAGCCTGAACATAAAAAGCCCCGCTTTGAAAAGCGGGGCTTTTTCATATACGGGCATCATGCACCGATGTGGCTCACACGATCCGTCGCAATACCAGTGAGAATAGGGTTCCGCCCCCTGTAACGCTTTCAAGCAGCACAGAGCCTGCCCCATGCGCTTCGGCCACCGCCTTGCATAACGCCAAGCCCAATCCGGTCGAAGAGGATTTTTCAGCGATTTTTCGCTGCATCAATTCGTCCACCACGCCTACTCCGACACCGTCATCGAGCACGTTGAAGGTGAGCGCATCTTGCTCTTGCTCGAACCAGACCAAGACGTTATGGCGGGCATAACGAACTGCGTTATTAAGTGCGGACTCCAGGGCAAGTTCGACCAGGTTTTCATCGAACTGGCCAATACCGCCATTCGCACCATCAATTTTTGTTTTATCGTGATCAATACGCACCGCAATCTCGTGCCCCTGATGACTTGGCACCATCATACCAGACTGACTATTGCGGATCATATCTTCGACAAACTCAGCCAAATCAACTTCGACGATTACTGGCCGCAGACCCGACTGATCATGCTTGTAGAGCGTCAGAAAGCTGATTAGTCTGTTTTTTAACTCGATACAGCGACGATAGGCACGACGCCCTTCAGGCGGAACATCCTTGTGATGATTCAATTGTTCCAGATCGATTTCAAGCAATGCCAAAGCGTTCTTGATGTCGTGTACAACCAGCGCTGACAGGGTTTCGTGCATTTATTTACTCACAATTTCATTAAAAAACCGGTAAAAATTCATCACCTTCAGATTATTTGGAATCAACTTATCCAGTGTGGAAAGATAGAACTTTGCACGCTCAATTATCACGGTATTGAGCCCCTCATGCTTGAGCCAAAGCAAATGCAACTGCGTTGCCGTCATCAACGCTTCAAAGTTTTCGTTGTGAATTTCTAACGCTTCGAGAACCTTCTGATTCGCTTCGACGAAACGGGCGATCCGCATCAATTTTGTGGACTCATCAACCAGCACTAATATGCGTTTTCGTCCGCCATCGATTACGTCCTCAATCCGGTCATTGTGGCCCGTATCCAGCATGGATTTTTTAACGTGGCGAGCAATTCGCCTCTCATCCCGCCCGCTGGATTGAACCGCCTGCGTCATCAGCTTGAGACCCAGGACCATATCACCGGTTTTAAGTGCAGCCTTACCCAGCGCAGTCATCACAAAACTATTCGTTCGATTGGCCAACAGAGACTTCGATCTCTCCACCAACTTGTGCGCTTTAGCGATATCGCCGGCATCAAAATAGGCCTGTGCCAGTATCGCGTCTTTTGCGACACCAAAAAACCCCAGATCCCCATGCTTCCTGGCGCTTTTCTCCAAAGTAGCGATGGCGGCCTTAAAGTCCCCCATATCCACCAGCGTTTGTGCAAGGGACAAGTAATCACCTGATCGCTCGACCATAGATCCGTTCGAGAGCGAAATGGCAGCTTCGGCACTCGACTTTGCTTCCTCAAGTTTTCCCAGTAGAAACGCCGCTTGAGACACCGAACGGTATCGCTTTGCACTAGGCAAAATTGCTGTCGAGCGATTCAACATCTCAAAAGCACCTTCATCATCTTCCGTTTCACGACGGATTTTTGCCAGCAGTTCATACGCGGCAACATAATTTTTGTTACTTTCAATGAGCTGACTGGCAATTTCGATCGCCTGGCTATAATCACCGAGCGCATAATGGACACGCGCCATTCCCATCTTGACCCAGGGTGCATCATCGCGAATGGAGGCAGCCAGCATGTAGGTTGCCAGTATTTGAGTATAGTCTTCCAGCGCCAGTTGAGCCTCCGCCTTGCGCCTCAACACGTCCATTCTGCGGCGATCGTCCTGGGCTATGAGCAGCAACTTATCGCACTCCTCGACCGCCAGGTCATACAGCTTGCCATTTATTGCGTTCAACACCGGCATCAGGAAGGCGCGCCTGTCCAACAAGCGCTCCAGGCGGGAGCGCAGCTTACTTTCTGAACAGGGCTTTAAAAGGTAATCGTCAGGAATAAACTCGACTGCGTTTGCCACCGAACTATATTCGGCCTCAGCCGTAAGCATGACGAAAATGCATGTCGAACTTAAAATGTTCTCATTGCGCAAATATTCAAGAAAATGCTGGCCGCTGCTGGATTTATTCAGATTGTAATCACACAGGATCAAATCAAAGGAAGTTGACTTTATCTGTTCCAACGCCTCTTCAGCATTGCTTGCCATTCTCACCGAATTCATACCCAGCGATTGCAGTTGCGAACGGATCGCATGCCGCATCGCACTGATATCATCGACAACCAGTGCGGTTAATCGACTGAAATTAACGTACTCATTTTCAAAAGGTTTGCCGCGAATCCCCGCAGACAGGCCCTGCACGTTTGGATTAGCCAAGTTTGTTCGACTCCAGAGTAGTTTCTGTTATTAGTTTATCCGCAATCACACCACCATGCTATAAAAGCAAATTCAAAGCACGCGCAGGCGCAGGGCGCATGGAAACTTTCAGAGCGGTGCGTCGATCAACTGTCGCACAGGTTTGAAACTTCGGCGATGGATATCGGTGACGCCGTGTTCGCGCAACGCGGCCAGATGAGCCGCAGTAGGATAACCTTTGTGAACATCAAGACCGTAAGCCGGATATTGCTCGTGCAGTTGCAACATCAAGGCATCGCGTGAAGTTTTTGCCAGAATCGAAGCGGCAGCAATGGCGGCGACTTTACTGTCACCTTTTACGATCGCTTCGCTCTGAATACCGGTCTGGGGACAATACAGGCCGTCTACCAGCACCAACTGTGGCGCAATGGCTAACGCGAGCACCGCGCGCTTCATCGCCAGCAGCGTGGCTTGCAGGATGTTGAGCTGGTCGATTTCCTCAACGGAGGCGTAGGCCACAGCCCAGGCCAGAGCGCGTTCACGGATCAAGGGAGCTAAGCGCTCGCGTTGTTTTTCGGATAGTTTTTTTGAATCATTCAGGCCGGCAATAGGATTTGCAGGATCGAGAATCACCGCTGCGGCACTCACAGGTCCCGCTAACGGTCCGCGTCCGGCTTCATCCACGCCGCAGATGAGCTGTCCCGCCCCCTGCACCATCTCGCTGAACAGCGGCATCACGCGGCGGGCAGGTACGGCAGGATGGCCGCAGCCGCTTTTTGTGCGGTGTTCTGACGCAGCGTGTCGTGCAATGCGTTAAAGGTGGCATCGAGCCGCGAAACTGCATCCTGATCATTTAACAAATTCAGCAGAGCCTGAGACAGATTTTCTGGCGTCGCATCTTCCTGCATCAACTCCGGCACAACAAACCGTCCGCACAGAATGTTCGGCAACCCGAAATAAGGCAGGTAGCTCTTGCGCTTCATCATCCGCCAGGTCATCGGATTCAGGCGGTAAGTAATGACCATAGCGCGTTTGAGCAAGGCGCATTCCAGCGTCGCCGTGCCGGACGCCACCAGCACGATATCGGCAGCAATCATCGCGTCCTGTGCATGACCGAACAGCAGGGAAAATGGCAAATCATCGGCATTGCAATCATAAATTGCCTGCTCGAATATCGTGCGCGTCTCGCGACTCGCCAATGGCACCAGAAAGCGCGCTTCCGGAAACTGTTGCAGAATCAGGCGTGCCGTCTCGATATAAAGCGCAGAGAGCTGTTTGACCTCACTTTGACGACTACCGGGCAACAAAGCAAAAACTTTGCTTTGTTGCGGGATGCGCATCGTCTCCCGCATCCGGTCACGATTGGGCGCTTGAGGCAACATGTCGGCCAACGGATGGCCAACATAATCGACTGGCACCCCCGCATCACGGTAAATTTTCGGCTCATGCGGGAACAGCGCCAGCATGCGGGTCACCGCGCGCTTGATCTTTTTGATACGCTCGCCACGCCAAGCCCAAATTGACGGGCTGACGTAATGAATGGTGGGAATGCCATGCCGCTTAAGGACTAGTTCAAGATCAAGATTGAAGTCAGGTGCATCCACCGCAATGAACAGGGACGGACGGTTGGCTAAAAAATAGGCGCGCAGCTTGCGGCGTATACCTGTGATTTCGCGATAATGACGCAGCACCTCGACATAACCAAACACCGCCAGCTTTTCCATCGGATACAACACCTGCATGCCGACGGATTGCATCCTGGGGCCGCCGACACCGACGAATTCCACTTCCGGACGTGCGAGTTTCAAGGCTGCCATCAAATGGCTGGCGAGCAGATCACCCGATGCTTCGCCCGCGACGATCCCTATTACAATTTTTTGCTGCGTCATTGATAAAACCTGTCAGCGAACGATACCGCGTGGTGAATTAGCCAGAAAATCGGCCAATGGTTGCAACTCGGCCTGTTCCACCTGCCCGATGGCGGCTTGAGCGTCAGCCAGACTTAAGCCCGATTTATACAGCGTCTTGTAGGCACGTTTGATCGCCATGATGGATGCGCTGGAAAATCCGCGTCGCTTGAGACCTTCAGAATTGATGCCATGCGGCGCGCTCGGATTGCCGGAAACCAGCACGTAGGGCGGCACATCCTGCAACAGAATCGTCCCCATGCCGGTGATGATATGCGCACCGATACGGACAAACTGGTGCACCACGGTAAAACCGCCCAGTATCGCGTAATCCCCCACCTCGACGTGTCCGGCCAGCTGCGCGTTATTCGCAAAAATAGTGTGATTACCGACCTGACAGTCATGCGCCAAATGCACATAAGCCATGATCCAGTTGTTGTTTCCGACGCGTGTCACGCCCACATCCTGAGCCGTGCCGAGGTTGAAGGTACAAAACTCGCGGATCGTGTTGTGGTCGCCGATTTCGAGACGTGTCGGTTCATTCGCATATTTCTTGTCCTGGGGAACTTCGCCCAGCGAACAGAACTGAAAAATACGATTATGCTGACCGATCGTCGTATGGCCGTTGATCACCACATGCGGTCCGATTACCGTACCGTAACCGATCTCGACATGTTCGCCGATGATCGAATAAGCGCCCACCTCGACTCCGTCGGCGAGCCTGGCATTCGGATGGACGATTGCGGTCGGGTGTATCATTAAGCCACCGTTTTAACGGTACACATCAATTCGGCTTCGGCCGCCAGCTGACCGTCCACTTCGGCAATTGCCTTGAACTTGTACACGCCGCGCATGCTGCGGGTCAACTCGACCTTGAGGATCAGCTGATCGCCTGCCGTGACCGGACGCTTGAAACGCGCGCCGTCGATACCGGCGAAGTAGTACACCGTTTTTTCATCCAGTTTCTTTACCATCGTCTGAAAGGACAGCAAGGCGGCCACTTGCGCCATCGCCTCAATGATCAAAACACCTGGCATCACCGGATGATGCGGGTAATGCCCCGGAAAGAACGGTTCGTTGATTGTGACGTTTTTCAGCGCGACGATATTTTTACCCGGCTCGACCGATAACACCCTGTCAACCAGCAAGAACGGGTAACGGTGCGGCAAGCTTTCAAGGATTGCGTGGATGTCCATTGCGGGCGCGGATGTTCCGGATTGTGTGCTCATTCTGTACTACCTTTCAATGATTCTTGTTTTGACAATTGCTGTTCTAACCTTTTTATCCGCTGGGCCATGTCATCCAGATGACGCAGGTGAACCGCATTTTTGCGCCAGTCATCCGTCTTGCTAAACGGAAAAATGGCCGCATAGGAACCGGCTTCCCTGATGGATTTACCGATCAGACTGAAGGCTGCAATCACCACCTTATCAGCGATTTTAAGATGCCCCAATATGCCCGCGCTGCCACCGATCTGACAGTATTTCCCGATCGTCGTACTGCCTGCAATCCCTACACACCCGGCAATCGCCGTATGCGCGCCGATACGCACGTTGTGTGCGATCTGAATCTGGTTGTCCAGCTTAACGCCCTCTTCGATCACGGTATCGTCCAACGCGCCGCGATCAATGGTGGTATTCGCACCGATCTCCACGTCGTTTCCGATCACTACCCGACCGATTTGCGGAATCTTGATCCAGCGTCCCTCATCCATCGCGATGCCGAATCCATCGGCGCCGATCACGACACCGGAATGGGCAATCAGATTATCGCCAATCACGCAGCCGTGATAAATCACCACCCTCGGATACAAACGCGCATTGTGACCAATGACCACGTTATCACCGATCACGCAGCCCTCACCAATGACCGAGTGTGCGCCGATTATCGCGCCGGAACCGACCACCACCATTGCGGCGATGCTGGCGGCAGGATCGATCTGCGCGCCCTCACCCACGACCGCGCTGGAATGCACACCGGGCAGTGTTTGGGGAAAGGGATTCAGCAAGGCTGAAACTTTGGCAAAGTAAGCGTAAGGGTTCGAAGAGATGATGCGCGGCAAATCGGTCGCATCTGCATCCGCTTCCCCCAGAATCACAGCGCCTGCATTGGTAGACGCTAACTGTGCGTGGTATTTACTGTTGGTCAGAAAGCTGATCTGGGAAGAATCTGCCCTCTCAAGCGTATTGATTTGAGCAATCCGCACACCCGAATCACCCAAAATTCGCCCGCCGATGCGCGCTGCAATCTGTGCTAACGTATAAGACATCGTTACTTACTGTCTGTCTTGTCCGAGGCAAGATTCTTGATCACCTTATCGGTGATATCGATCTTCGGATTGCGATAAACCGCTTCCTGCAAGATCAGGTCATACTTTTCCGCCTCGGCAATCGACTGAATCGCCTTATTCGCACGTTCGAGTACCACCGCCAATTCTTCATTCTTGCGCAGGCTCAGGTCCTCTCGAAACTCACGCTGCATACGCTGCAGATTGACATTCAGCGCACTCAACTCACGTTCCTTATTGCGGTGATCGGCCTCACTCAGACCGGAAGCATCCTTTTCCAGCAATGACTGTAAGTCTTTGGCCTGCTTCATCGTCTTCTT